>NZ_JBJZOI010000007.1:0-239332 GCF_047200635.1 Saccharopolyspora antibiotica
CCCCCCAACCCCCCCCCCCCCCCCCCCGGGCCCCCCCCCCCCCCCCCCCCCCCCGAGCGGGACGGATCCGCCGGGCCGGAGATCACCTGCCGGAGGTGTAGACCTTGGGGTCGAGGGTCCCGATGTAGGGGAGGTCGCGGTAGCGCTCGGCGTAGTCGAGCCCGTAGCCGACGACGAACTCGTTCGGGATGTCGAAGCCGACGTAGCGGACGGGGACGTCGACCTGCACCGCGTCCGGCTTGCGCAGCAGCGTGCAGACCTCCAGCGAGGCCGGGTTGCGCGAGGTCAGGTTCTTGAGCAGCCAGGACAGCGTCAGCCCCGAGTCGATGATGTCCTCGACGATGAGCACGTGGCGGCCCGTGATGTCCCGGTCCAGGTCCTTCAGGATCCGCACCACCCCGGAGGAGGAGGTCGACGAGCCGTAGGAGCTCACCGCCATGAACTCCAGCTGCGTCGGCTGCGGCATCGCCCTGGCGAAGTCGGTCATGAACATGACCGCGCCCTTGAGCACGCCCACCAGCAGCAGGTCACCACCCCGGGCGTCCTGGTAGTCCGCGGCGACCTGCTTGGCCAGTTCGGCCGTCTTGTCTCGGATCTGCTGCTCGGTGATGAGCACCGAAGCGATGTCGCCGTCGTACACCGGACCGGCTTCCCCTCTCGCTGTTGGGCGCACGTTCACCCGCCGCTCACCCGCTCGGCGGTTGCCCGTCCACCAGGTTCCACCTGAAGCGTGCCATGCCTCCGCCGCAGCACAAAGCCGCCCGGGAGCGCGTGCGGACCCTGACCCCGCCACCGCCCCGCCAGCGCGTCCGCCGCGCGCAGGTGGGCGTCGGAGAGCTCGGGGATCCCGCGCGCCAGCAACCACCCGCGCAGCACCCGCCTGCGCACCGCGGGTGGGTGCCCGGCGAGCGCCGCCGCGTCGAGGTCCGCACCCCGCGCCACCTGCGCGCGGACCGCTTCGGCGACCTCGTCCAGGGCGTCGGCGTCCTCCTGGAGCTGGCGGGCGGTGCGGGCCAGCGCCCCGGCGACTCCGCCCTGCAGCACCTGCTCCAGCAGCGGCAGCACCTCTGTGCGCAACCGCACACGGGTGAACCGGCTCTCGCCGTTGTGCGGGTCCCGCCAAGGCACCAGGCCGCCCTCGGCGCAGGCCCGCTCCGTCGTCTCCCGGGAGAGCCCCAGCAGCGGCCGGGCCCACGGCCGGTCCCAGGGCCGCATCCCCGCGAGCGAGCGAGCACCGGAACCGCGGCCGAGGCCGAGCAGCACCGTCTCGGCCTGGTCGTCGAGGGTGTGTCCGAGCAGCACCGCGGCCCCCTCCGGGCGGGCCCGCTCCAGCGCCGCGTAGCGGGCGCGGCGCGCGGCCGCTTCCGGCCCGCCACCACCGGTGACCCGGACGCGGAGCACCGCGACGTCGGTGAACCCGAGCTCGTCGAGCTGCTCGGCGGCGCGGGCGGCGACGTCGGCGGAGCCCTGCTGCAGACCGTGGTCGACGATCCGCGCGGACAGCCGCCGGTCGCGGGCCGCGTGCGCGGTCGCGGCGGCCAGCGCGAGCGAATCGGCCCCGCCCGAACAGGCCACCAGCAGCGGCGCCTCCCGCAGCTCGGGCTCGGCGAGCAGCGCGCGCACCGCGGACCGCACCGCCAGCAGCGCGGGCCCGGCCGCGCGGCGGCCCGGCCCGGAGCGGTCGGCGGTGGAGGTCACGGGCCCATTGTCCGGCCGACGGCCGGGCGCGGCGGGCGACGGGCGGGGATCAGCCGTGGACGCGGCGCACCCAGCTCTCCGGTTCGGTGGTCTCGGAGCGGGTGGGGAGGTGCTCCGGCGAGCTCCACACCGCGTTGAACCCGTCCATGCCGACCCGGTCCACGACGTGCCGGGTGAACGCGGCGCCCTGGGCGTACTGGCGCATCTTCGCGTCCACGCCCAGGATGCTGCGCAGCAGCCGGTCCAGCAGCCCGCCGCCCTGCCGCCGCTCGGTGAACCGACGGCGGATGGTGGCCACGCTGGGCACCACGCTCGGCCCGACCGCGTCCATCACGTGATCGGCATGTCCCTCGAGCAGGGTGGACAGCGCGAGGATCCGGTCCAGCGCGGCGCGCTGGCGGGGCCCCTGCAGCAGCTCGACCACGCCGAGCATCCCGGGGCTGGAGCGCTCGTCCGGGCCCGCGCGCAGCCCGCGCACCACCGCGGGCAGCCGCCCCAGCAGCTCACCGGGCGAGGAGTCCAGGTCCGAGAGCAGCACGCCGAGGCTGTCGGCGAAGTGGTCCCGCAGCCACGGGACCGCGTTGAACTGGAGGCGGTGGGTCGACTCGTGCAGGCAGACCCACATCGTGAAGTCCGCGGCGGGCACGCCCAGCGCTCGCTGCGCGGCCACGATGTTCGGCGCCACCAGCAGCAGCCGCCCGGGCTCGCCGCCGTGCTCGCCGGGCAGGAACGGGTCGTACTGGCCGAGCACCTTGGTGCCCAGGTACGACAGCACCAGCCCCGCCTGCACCCCCGCGCCCCGGGCGCCGAGTTCGGAACCACCGGACCGCGAGCTCAGCGCGAGCCCGGTGAGCTCGGCCAGTCCGTGCGCGGCGGCCCGCACCCACTCCCGGCGATCCACCACGTCACCTTCGAGCACCGGCAGGTCGAGGCCGAGCCCGGTCAGCTCCCGCACGTGCGTCTCGGCAGCGGCGCTCGCCCGGCGCAGCCCGCGCACCGCGCGCACCGCTTCCTCGCGGGGCACCTCGGGGCCGGTCCGCATCAGCCGCGCCGCGGTCGCGGCGGCGACGTCCCAATCCAGCGAGCGCTGCGCCGCTCCCCCGCCCCGACCGGGCGGGCTGGGCGGCAGCGTGGCGGTTCCCGAAGTCACGGAACCGACCGTACTCCGGCTGCGCTGGGCCGCGACAGCACCGCGCCACCGCGTCCGATCAGCGGCAACCGCACTGCTGGACGGCGGCGACGACCTCGTCGAGGGCGGGCCGGACCGAGGCCGGGTTCTCCGTGCTGTTGGACATCAGCGCGAACACCAGCAGCCGCCCGTCGCGGGTGAGGATCGTCCCGGCGAGGCTGTTCGCCCCGTCCAGGGTGCCGGTCTTGGCGCGGATCCAGCCGCGCCCGGAACCGTCCTGGTAGCGGTCCCCGAGACTGCCGGAGCCGCCCGCCACGGGCAGACCGGTCAGCAGCGCCCGCAGCTTCGCGCTCCGCGGGTCGAGGCCGTTCTCCCCGCGCTCGGGCGCGGTGGCGGTGGCGAGCAGACCCGTCAGCACCCCCGCCGGGATCCGGTCCTCGGTCGACAGGCCGCTGCCGTCGGACATCCGCACCCCGGTCAGGTCGACGCCGTTGCGCCGCAGCACCTCCCGCACCGCCTGCACCGAGCCCTCGAAGGAGGGGACGTTGCCGGTCTTGATCGCGACCTCGCGGGCGAGCGCCTCGGCGAGCACGTTGTCCGAGTGGATCATCGTGGTCTCGGCGAGCTTGCGCATCGTCGGCGACCGGACGGAACCCACGCTCCGCGCCCCGGGCGGAGCCGTTCCGGTGGAGACCGCCGACTCGGGCACCCCCAGCCTGCTCGCGAGCTCCTTCCCCGCCTGCAACGCGGGCTCCCGGGTGCGCGAGTCGTACTCCGCGGTCGGGTCGGAGCGGCGACCGCCATCGGCCATCACCGGCTCCATCGGCGCCATGATCCCGGCGGGGATGTCCGGGGGAAGCCAGCCCGGGGCGATCGTCGGACCCTGGTAACGGCTGGTGTCGACCTCGATCGAGGTGACCTGGCCGCCGGTCGCGGCCCGGACCTGCTCGGCGAGGTCGTCGAAGCGCGCCGCCCCGGGGTACACCGATTCCTCGCCTGCCGGGAGGGTGCTCAGCGTCGGGTCGCCGCCGCCCACGAGCACCACGCTGCCCGGCCGCTCCCCGCGAACGACCTCGGTGGTGAACCGGGCGTCGTGATCGAGCTCCAGCATCGCGGCGCTGAGCGTGAGGATCTTGCCGGTGGAGGCGGGCATCATCGGCTGGGCCTGATCGCGCTCCCACAGGGTCCGCCCGCTCCGCGCGTCCACCACCGCGCCGGTCACGGGGGCGAGCACCGGGTCCGCCAGCGGGCCGCTCACCGCGGACGCGAGGCCGGACCGGCCGGGTTCCGGCGCGTCCCCGGCCAGCGGGCGGATGGACGGGGACAACCGCACCGGAGCGGGCGGATCCGCGAGCCCCGCGGACTCGATCCCGCTGATCAGCGCGGGAACCCCGATCGCGAGCCCAGCGCCGAGCACGACCACCGCGACCACCGCGAGCAGCGCGGTGCCGCGCTTGCGGCGGCGCGGGAGCGAGCCCTGGGGCGGCGCTGGGTCCTGCGGGCGGGCGTCGGCGCGCTCCTCCGACTCCGGAGCGCGTTCGGCGGCGGGCTCGACGCGCTGCGGCGCGGCGCGGTGCGGGCCGACCTGCGGCTGGGCGGCGCCGAAGTCCTGCTGCCGGACGGGCCGTTGCTGCTGCGGCGACGGCTGCGGTGCTGGCTGAGGTGCCGACGCGGGCTGCGCGGGGGGCTGCCGGAACCCGGGCGGGGCCTGGCCGGAGCGGGGCTGGCCGGGTGGCGGGCCGGAGAAGTCCGGGCGACGGAACTGCTGGGTGCGCTCGGCCGCTGACGGGGCAGGAGGCTGGCGGGGTTGCTGCGGCGGCGCGGGCGGGATGATCGGGATCCGCGTCGTCGGCGGGCCCGGATCGAAGGCCTGCGGCCCACGCGGCTGCTGCTCACGGGACTGCTGATCCCGCGACTGCTGATCCCGCGACTGCTGATCCCGCGACTGCTGATCCCGCGACTGCTGATCCCGCGACTGCTGATCCCGCGACTGCTGATCCCGCGACTGCTGATCACCCTCGCCGCCCTCGCGGGGCGGCTTCGGGCGCGGCTCGGGCTGGTCGCGACGGCGGACCTCCTGCTCGAAGTCCGCCAGGCTGAAGCGCTGGGTCTCCTCGATCCGCCGGAACTGCTGGGTCCGCTCGGCCGCGGCCGGTCCGATCGGCGTGCCCGCGTCGGCGGTGAACGCCGAGTCGACCGCCTCGGGCTCCTCGCTTCGCGGCCGAGGGTCGGTGGACGAGGGCGGCGCTGCGCCCGAGTCCGCCGAGAACGCGGCGTCGTCGGGCTCCTCGCCCTCGGACCCGGCCGGCTCGGCGGAGGGCCACCCGCGCTCGGGGGCGTCACCGGTGGCATCGCGGTCGCTCCGCGCGGTGTCCGGCCGCGCCGACGCCGGGGGTTCGGCAGGAGCGTCGCGCTCGGCCGGGAGCTCGGGCCGCGCCTGGTGCCCGGCCGAGGTGGGGTCCTCCGGCGGTGCTTCCTCGGCCTCGGGCTCGTCCGGTTCCGGCTCGGCGGAAGACCCGGTCCCCGCCGGGCTCTCGGCGGAGGTGGTCCCGGGAGTCTCGTCCTCGACGCGGTCGATCCGGCCCGTCGTTCCGTCGACGGTGCCCAAGCGGCTGGTCTCGGCGGCGGCCGTGCTCTCCCGTCCGGAGGAGCTGTCGGTCGTCGCGGCTTCCGGCTCAGCGGCAGCGGGCTCGGGGGAACCGGGCTCGGGGGCCCCGGTGCTCGCGGAGGACGCGGTGTCCGCGTCGTCGGCCCGCTGCGGCTCCGCGAGCGCGCTGCGGTCGATCCGCGCGGTGGCTGGTGCGACCGCGGTCGGCTGCTGCTGGCCGCGCTCCTCGTCCCGCTGCTCGGGCTCCCGTTGCTCCCGCTGCTCGGACTCCGGCTGCTCCGGCTCCGGCTGCTCCCGCTGCTCGGCCTCCGGCTGCTCGGGCTCCGGCTGCTCCCGTTGCTCGGGCTCCGGTTGCTGCTGGTCGCGCTCCTCGTCCCGGTGGTCGGGCTCCGGCTGCTCGGCAGCTCCGGACCCGGTCGCCTCCGGCTCGGTGTCCCCCGGCCCGGACTCGTCCCGGGCGTCGTCGTCCCGGCGGTCCTCATCCCCGGCGCGCCCGTCCCGGGCGTCGTCGGCCAGAGCCGGCGGGGCCTGCCGCGGGCCGGCGGTCTCGGCGTTCTCGGTCGGCTCGGCCCGCGAGTCGGCCGCGGCCTCCGCCGGGGCGGCGGCCCGCTGGGCGTCCCGCTCCGGTTCGCCCTCGCCGGGCACCCCGGCCCCATCCGATGCGGCCCCGTCCGATGCGGCCCCATCCTGCTCGGCTTCGGTCGCCCGGGTGTCGGTCGTGGCGACTTCGGGGTCCGCGTCCTCCTGCTCGGTGCCCTCGACGAGCTCGGCGCGCTCGGCCGCGACCGCTCGCGCCGAGGTGACCTCTGCTGGCTCCGCGTCCTCGGGTTCCGGCTCGGCGGACTCCGGAGCGGCGGGCTCAACATCCGCGGACTCGGGAGCGGCGGGCTCCGGTGCGGAACCGGTCTCGGCCGGTGCCGAATCGGTCTCCCCGGAGCGCTCGGTCTCGGCGATCTGTCCAGCGGTCTCGGCGACCTGCTCGGTGGTCTCCGCCTCGGCTGCCTCGCGCCGCGCTGCCCCGTCCTCGGCATCGGCATCGGCATCGGCATCGGCGTCGGCGTCGGCAGGATCAGTCCCGTCTGCGCCGGTCTCCTCGGTGCTGGCGGAATCGGTGCTGGCGGAATCAGCGGCCTCGGAGTTCGCGGGGGCACCCTCCTCCGAAGCCGACGCGGGCTCGGGCGGCACCGGGGTCAGCGCGCCCCCGGCGAACGAGGTCTCGACCTCGGGGAGCTGCCCGACGACGTGCGACCCGGCCGACTGCCAACCGGAGAAGTCGTGCGCAGCGGCCGTTCCGCTCTCGACCGGCTGAACGGCGCCGACGACGCCTTCCGAGACGACCCCAGACTCCGCCGATCCCGGCGCCCGGTCAGCCGAATCCGGCTCGGCGGGCTTCCCGGACTCCGCCGCTTCCGGCTCGGCCTCCCCGTCCGCGGGCTCCTCCGTCGGGAAGTCCTCGTCCGCGACCTCGTCCCCCGATAACCCGGTCTCCTCGGGCGGGACCTCCGCTCCCGGGGTCACCTCGTCGCCGGACTGCGGGGCCTCCCCCGATGCGGACGAGCCCTCCTCGGACCGCGAGGAGCTCGCGTCGCTCCGGGCCGTGTCCCGATCAGTTCTCACCGGGTCTTCATCGCCGGACTCCGCCGGATCGTTCCCGTGGTCCTCGGCGGGGAAGGCCCCCGCATCGTCCGCGGACCCCGCCGCTTCGCGCTCGGTCGGCCAGGGCTGCTCGTCGGCGCCCGCACCGTCCGCGCGCGATGAATCCGCTGCTGAGGCGGCCGCACCGGTCGCGGGCTGCTGGGTGGCGCCGGGCTCGGACACCTCACCACTGAGGCGGTGGGGTTCGGGCACGGGCTTCCTCCTCGACGGTTGGCCAGACTGCCAGATGCGAGCTGCCGCACTGCGGTGGGGCTCGGTGCACGACCGTGGTCCACACTAGACGTGGTCGTGCCGCATCACGGGCGGCCACTCCGACGTGTGAGCCTGCGGCTCGGCCTCGGGTGACGCCGTGCGACCAGCGACCTAATCATCGCAGGTCAGAGCACTGACGATGAACGGGACCGGGAATGCGGGACCGGTCTGGCAACGGCGGCCGGACGGTCGGGCACAGTCTCGACGAGCAAGCTGGCGAGAACGAGTGAGGAACCGCGTGGACTTCGACGTCACCATCGAGATCCCCAAGGGGAACCGGAACAAGTACGAGGTGGACCACAAGACCGGACGTATCCGGTTGGACCGGACGCTGTTCACCGCCACCCAGTACCCGGCGGACTACGGCTTCGTCGAGGACACCCTCGGCGAGGACGGCGACCCGCTGGACGCGCTGGTGCTGGTGCAGGAGCCCACCTTCCCCGGGTGCCTGATCACCGCGCGGGCCATCGGCATGTTCCGGATGCGCGACGAGAAGGGCGGGGACGACAAGGTCATCTGCGTCCCCTCCGACGACCCGCGCCAGGAGCACCTGCGCGACATCCACCACCTGGCGGAGTTCTACCGCCTGGAGATCCAGCACTTCTTCGAGGTCTACAAGGACCTGGAGCCGGGCAAGAGCGTCGAGGGCGCCACCTGGGTCGGCCGCACCGAGGCCGAGGCCGAGATCAAGCGCTCCTACCAGCGCCAGAAGGACCAGGGCGGCCACTGACGCCCCACCACCTCCGAAGGCCCTTCCCGGCGCGGGAAGGGCCTTCGTCGTCTCCACCCCCACCGGCGCCGCCCGCGAACCCCCGATCTCCCGCGAAATCCCACCCCCGCGCCCCCAGCGGCCGCGATTTCTCATGAAATGTCGGCAGCGCACGCCTGCGGGGCGCGATTTCTCATGAAATGTCGGCAGCGCACCGCCGCGGGACGCGATTTCTCATGAAATGTCGGGAGCGCACGGCCGCGGGGGGCGCGTTCGCGGGGAGCGGGGGTGGTCAGTGGTGGCCGAGGGCGCGGGAGACCTCGGTGGCGGCGGTGCGCACGCGAGGGCCGAGGGCGCGGAGGTGGTCCATGCCGTGCTCGAGGACGAGGGTGGAGACGCTGACCCCGCCGACCACCGCGCCCGAGTGATCCCGAACGCAGGCACCGGTGCAGCGCACCCCCACCTCGTTCTCCCCGTCGTCGAGCGCGAAGCCCGTCGCCCCGACCTCGCCGAGCTGGGCGTCCAGAGCCGCCCGCGAGGTCAGCGAGCGCTCGGTGCGCGCGAGCAGCTCTCCCCCGCCGACCAGCTCCGACACCACCTCGGGGGGCAGCGCCGCGAGCACCGCCTTGCCGATGGCGCTGGTGTGCCAGGGCAGGTGCATCCCGATGCGGGAGCCCATCCGGTACGGCTTGTCCGGCTCGACCTTGTGCACGTAGAGCAGTTCGCCGCCGAAGCGCAGCGCGAAGTGCACGGTGCAGCCGGTGTCGTCCCGCAACCGCCGCAGCGCCGGGTCCGCCCGCGCGGCCGGATCCGAGCGGTGCAGCACCTTGCCCGCCAGCGCCAGCATCCGATCCCCGGTCCGGTAACCGGAGTCGTCGCTGTGCGCGAACTCGGCATCGACCAGCACCCGCAGCAGCCGGTGCACGGTCGACTTGGGCAGGCCGGTGGCGGCGGCGATTTCGGTGACGCGGCCGTGGTCGGCGAGCGCTTCGAGCACTCGCAGCGCCTTGCGGACCGCGCCGGGGCCATCGGTACCGGATCCTTCGGAGGTGCTGGTCACCGGGCCATCCAACCACCGTCGACGACGAGGACGTGCCCGTTGACGTAGTCCGAAGCCGCGGAGGCGAGGAACACCGCCGCCCCCGCGAGGTCCTCCGGCTCGCCCCAGCGACCGGCGGGGATGCGGGCGCGGATCTCGGCCTCCCGCTGCCCGTCCGCGCGCAGCGCGTCGGTGTTGCCGGTGCGGATGTAGCCGGGTGCGATGGCGTTGACCTGCACCCCGTGCGGCGCCCATTCGTTGGCGAGCGCCTTGGTGAGCCCACCGACGGCGTGCTTGGCCGCGGCGTAGGCGGGCACCCGCAGACCGCCCTGGAAGGACAGCAGCGAGGCGATGTTGATGATCTTCCCGCTCCCCCGGTCGAGCATCCGCTGCCCGGCCAACCGGCTGAGCAGGAACACCGAGTCCAGGTTCACGCCCAACACCCGCCGCCAGTCGGCGTAGGAGACGTCGGCGGCGGCCTCCCGGTGGATGATCCCGGCGTTGTTGACCAGGACGTCGATCGGTCGTTCGGCGAGCGCGGCGCGCAGCGGTTCCTCGGCGGCGGCGGGATCGGCGAGGTCGACGCCGAGCACCTCCGCCGCGACGCCGTGCGCCCGCACCTGGTCCGGGACCTCGCCGAGGTCGGCGGTGCGCCCCAGCAGCACCAGATCGGCGCCCGCGGCGGCCAGCCCGAGGGCGACGGCCCGGCCGATGCCGGTTCGCGCCCCCGTGACCAGCGCGGTGCGGCCGCGCAGCGAGAACAGCGCAGCGCTCATGCTCACCCCCCGGTCAGCGCAGATCCGCGACGGCGACGTGATCCATGTCGTCGAACGACTGGTTCTCCCCCGCCATGGCCCAGACGAAACCGTACCGGTGGGTGCCCGCGCCGCTGTGGATCGACCAGCTCGGGGAGATCACCGCCTGCCCGTCGGCGACCAGCAGGTGCCGGGTCCGTTCCGGCTCGCCGAGCAGGTGCACGACGCGGTGCTCGGGCGGCAGGTCGAAGTAGAGGTAGCACTCGGTCCGCCGGTCGTGGGTGTGCGGCGGCATCGTGTTCCAGACGCTGCCCTCGGCGAGCTCGGTGACGCCCAGGACGAGCTGGTCGGAGGTGATGCCGTCGGGGTGCACGTACTTGCGCAGCTCCCGCACGTTCGCGGTGGCGGTCGCGCCGAGGCGAGCGGGCTCGGTCTCGGCGTGCCGGGCGATCCGGGTCGGGTGCGGCGCGTGCGCGGGGGTCGAGACCAGGTAGAACCGGGTGCCGTCGCCGCGGAAGGACACCTCGCGGGTGCCGAGCCCGAGGTAGGCGCAGTCGCGGTGCTCCAGCCGGTGCTCGACCCCGTCGGCGGTGAGCACGCCGGGCTCGCCGAGGGCGATCACGCCGAGCTCGCGGCGCTGGCAGAAGAACTCGGCGCGCAGCGCGGGTTCCGCCACCAGGTGCAGCTCCTGCCCCGGCGCCGGGCTCGCCCCGCCGAGGACCACGCGGTCCTGGTGCGAGTGCGCGGTGCGGATCTCACCGGGGACGAACAGGTCCGGCACCAGGTAGTGCGCCCGGAGCTGCTCGGTGTCGAAACCCGGTACCTGCGCGGGGTGCGTGGCGTGCCGGTTCTCCATGCGGGACCTCCTGGTCGGGCGGGGCGCGCGGTGAATTGGGCCGGGCGGCCGATAGCCAGCGGTGAGTGATCGGGGCCACCATGACCGTCACCGAACATGGAACCCCGTTCTGCTTTTCGGAACAACCCGCCGTTCGGCGGGTCCGCGGAGGTCGCCGTGCCGCCCTACCACCAGAACCCCGATCCGACCGGATCCCTCGCGCTCTCGGCGCTGCTCGCGCTGCTGCCCCTGGTCACGCTGTTGTTCCTGCTCGGCGGGCTGCGCTGGAAGGCGCACTGGGCCGGGCTCGCCACGCTCGGCGTCGCGCTCGCGGTCGCGGTCGGCGGCTACGGGATGCCGCCGCTGCTGGCGCTCGACGCCGGGCTCTACGGGATGGCGCAGAGCTCGCTGCTCATCCTGTGGCTCACCTTCAACGCCATCTGGATCTACAACCTGACCGTGCGCAGCGGGCACTTCGCGGTGCTGCGCCGCGCCTTCGGCACCCTCGGCGAGGACGTGCGGGTGCAGGCCGTGGTGATCGCCTTCAGCTTCGGGGCGCTGCTCGAGGCGCTCGCCGGGGGCGGCGGTCCGGTGGCGATCTGCTCGGTGATGCTGATCGCGCTCGGCGTACCGCCGCTGAAGGCGGCGGCGCTGGCCCTGATCGCGGACACCGCGCCCGTCGCCTTCGGCGGCATGGGCAATCCGATCACCGTGCTGGGCGAGGTCACCGGGCTCCCCGCCGCCGAGTTCGGCGCGGTCGCCGGGCGGCAGGTCTCGGTGCTCGCGCTGCTGATCCCGTTCGTGCTGCTGTTCGTCGCGGACGGCAGGCGCGGGGTGCGCCAGGCGTGGCCCGCCGCGCTGGTGGGCGGCCTCTCCTTCGCCCTGGCGCAGTTCCTCACCTCGAACTTCCTCTCCTACCAGCTGGCCGACATCGTGGCGGCGATCGTCTCCGCCGGGGCGCTGCTGCTGTTGCTGCGGAGCTGGCGCCCGCGCGAGCCGGTCACGGCCGCGCGGCTGGACCCGGAACCGGGCGCGGCGGTGCGCACCGAGGCGCCCGCCGCCGCGGACTCCCGGGGCGAGACGCTCCGCGCCTTCGCGCCCTACGCGATCATCGTGGTGATCTTCGCGTTGGCGCAGCTCGAAGCGGTGAAGGCGCCGTTGAAGGCCGTGACCTGGAGCTTCGACTGGCCGGGCCTCCGCGTGCTGAGCGCCTCGGGCGATCCGGTCGACACCGGTTACGAGTTCGCCATCGGTTCCGCCACCGGCACCCTGCTGCTGTTCGCCGGCCTGCTCTCGCTGCCCTTCCTGCGAGTGCGACCGGTGGAGGCCGCGCGGGTCTACGGGCGGACGCTGCGGCAGTTCGGCTGGGCGATCGTCGCGATCCTGGCGGTGTTCGCGCTGTCGTACGTGATGAACCTGTCCGGGCAGATCGGCACGCTCGGCGTGTGGCTGGCCGGGACCGGGGCGTTCTTCGCGTTCCTGTCGCCGGTCGTGGGCTGGTTCGGAGTCACCATCACCGGCACCGACGCGGGCGCGAACGCCCTGTTCGGCGGGTTGCAGAGCACCGCGGCCGGGCAGATCGGCGCGGATCCGGTGCTGCTGGGCGCGGCGAACTCCTCCGGCGGCGTGATGGCGAAGATGATCTCGCCGCAGAACCTGGCGATCGGTACCGCGGCGGTCGGGCTGGTGGGCCGCGAGGGCGAGCTGTTCCGCCGGGTCTTCGGCTGGAGCCTGCTGCTCCTGCTGGTCATGTGCGTGCTCGTCTACCTCCAGTCCACGCCGGTGCTGGGCTGGATGTTGCCGTGAGCCGCATCGGGGTGAGCGGAGCGCCCGTCGAGGCCGGGCGTCCGCTCACCCCGCGGCACCACCCCGAGCGGGGCGGGGCGCCGTCCCCCGGTTCGGGGTGGGGAGACGACGTCGATCCGGGGCTCAGCCGCGGCGGCGCGGCACCGCCGCCACGAGCACCGCACCGAGCAGCAGCAAGCCGGTCCCGGTCCAGAACAGCGGAACCGCGTAGTAGGCACCGCTGGTCCTGGCCAGCGGCGGGGCGGCGATCCCGCCCTCGGCGGGCGGCACCGGGGCGGGTGCGGGCTCCGGCGGCAGGTCGCAGACCACACCGCCCTCCGGGGCACCGGCACGCGCGGTCTGCTCGCCGAAGCTCACCTGCGCCAGCGCCGCGTCCGGCATCCCCAGCGCGTCCCCGGGCAGCAGTCGCAGGTCGAACAGCGCGGAACCCGCCCGCAGCTCGGTGCCCCGCGCCTCCTGGGTGAGCTCGCCGATGCTCAGCCGCAGCACCCCGATGTCGAGCACCCGGTCGTTCAGCGCCGGGCCGACGACCGGCAGCTCACCGGGAGCCCCCGGGAGGGGCAGCCCGATCGGCAGGTCGGCTCGCGGGTTCGCGGCGTCGAGCACGGTGAGCTCGCGGCCGCCCTGGCTGATCCGCAGCACCGGTGCCGCGTAGTCCACCGCGGACGTGCTCGGATCACCGGTGGCGGTGACCGAGAGCTCGGGCGGTGAGAGGACGTCCACCCGGAGCTCCTGCGGGGTTCCCGCGAGCAGTCGCACGCCCGCCAGCCGCATCGTCGAGGTCGCCCGCACCGCCTTGCCCGTCGCACCGGGCGCGTCGACCAGCTCGATCCGGGAGCGCGCGTGCACCCCGTCGGGCACGCTCAGCAGCGACCCGGCGCCTGATTCCACCGGCGCACCACCGGAGAGCAGCCCGCCGAGGGTGGTCAGCGAACCCGGGCCGCCCCCGGCGAGGGTCTCGGCCGCCGGCCCGGGCTGGTCCGCGCCCGAGCGGCCGCTCGCGAGCAGCTGCTCGACCTGCTCGGGCGTGTCCGGCATCCCCGGCAGCACGTTCACCGCGGAGAGACTCGCCAGCGAGCTGCTCGCGTCGGAGATCGGCGAGACGCACGGCCCGAGCCGCTCGTCCCAGCGCGCGTGCGCGCTGCCTTCCAGCAGGCCGACCTTCACCAGCGCGTCCGCGGGCGAAGCGGGCGGGCGCAGACCGCTGGTCGCGGGCTCGGGGTGGTCGGGCAGCGCCGCCTGCACCACCGACGCCCCGGGGACCTGCGGGGCGTAACCGCCGATCGCGGCGCCGAACGGCGACGCCTCGGCCACCGCGCGCTCGTGCGCCAGGTACGCCCCGGAGTCCGCCTTCGACTTCGCCAGGCCGAGCCCCAGCTCCAGCAACGACCGCTTGCGCAGCCCATCGTTGAACTCCGGGTCGTCGAAGATCGTCTCGCCCGGCACGGTGCCCGGCAGCACCCGCAGCACGCCGATCCCGGTGCCGGCCTCGGCCGTGATCGGGCCCGGCGGTGGCACCGCGGGGCTCCCCGATGCGGGCGGCTGCTCCGGGTCCACCGGCTCCGGTACCGGCGTGGTCTGCGCGAGCGCGGCGGGCGCGCCCAGCCCGGCGACGGCGAGCGAGACCACCGCCAGTGCGGCGAAACGGCGGAGCGGTCGACCTGATCGCATCGGGCGGTCCTCCCTCGGCGGCCCGGTGACGAGCGTCACCGCACATCTCAACGACGGCCCGCCTTCCGGGTGACGCCCGATCTCGGGGCGACCCCGCGGACCCCTCCGCCGGAGCGATCGCCCCGACCGGCTACACTCGTCCGCGCAACGCCGCCTTAGCTCAGTCGGCCAGAGCGACGCACTCGTAATGCGTAGGTCGAGGGTTCGATTCCCTCAGGCGGCTCCCCGAGAAGCCCGAGCCATTCCGATGGCTCGGGCTTTTCGCCGTCCTCGTCCGGGAATCCCGCACGCCCACGCGCGCGGGGCAGGCCGCGACGGGAGCCCGGCGGAGACCCGAGCAGGACGGACGCGCCTCCCATAGCAGGGGACGGCGCTGCGGCGATCGTGGCCCACGTGGTTGGACCGAACGGGCGCGCTGCCACAGTGGAGAGCCCCGATCCGGGGCGAGTAGTCGCGGCGACTGAGCACTTGCGCCATCGGCTGTTATCACTGGCAGGTTTCGAGGACGATGCCTCTCGCTCGACCTGCGGTGATCACCAGGCGCTACGGGGTGTGGGCCGATCAGCCCAATCTGCCATCACCCGACCGGTCGATTGTCGTCGTACTTGGGGAACTACTTCGATCACAGTGACGCCGGAAGGATCGATGTGATGGAGCGTTGGGACGCGGGCACGGGCATCATTGGGGGCGGGGTCATCGCCGGGGAAACCCAGCCGCAGGACTGGGAGCGCCGCATCAGCGAGCTGTCCGAACAGCTCTACCGCGCGCGCCTGCTGCAACGGTTCCTGCTGCTCTGGGCGTATCCGGGCACTCTCGCGCTGACCGGGCTCTCGATCTCCGGGATCGTGCTGCTCGCACCGCCGGTGGCGGTCTCGGTCGCGGTGGTGGCGGTACCGGTCGGCTCCGCCGCGGTCTCCGCGCGCACCGCGTACCGGCACCACTTCACCGTCCGCTCGGTCGCCACCGAGCTGCGCGAGCTGGAACGAGCGCACCGCGAGCACCAGCTGGACGAGTGGAACGCCGGGGACCTGCTGGGGATGCGCAAGCGCTACCGGGCGGATCTGCCGGACGTGATCGAGCGGTATCGCACCGAGGCGGGCAGGCACCGCTGGAAGGACCAGGTCCTGCACACGATCGTGATCGCGGGATCGATCATCAGCGCCACCGTCACCGCGGCCTCCGCCGCCGTCGCGGGCGCCCGCTGGGCCGCCGTCGTCGTGTGCCTGCTGGTCGCGGTCGCGGCCGCTTTCAGCGGCTACTCGAAGTACCGCGAGCGAGCCGCGAGCCTGCAGCAGACCGCCGACGTGCTGGAGCGCGAGTATCACTCGGTCGAATTACGAGCCGGGCGCTACAGCCGATTCGACGACGAGGGGGACGCGTACGCGGAATTCGCCGACACCGTCGAGTCGCTGCGCGAGGAGCAGGCGAAGCGGCAGCAGCACCTGAACCAGTCCGTCGACGTCACGAGTCTCGCCGGACAGTAATTCCAAGATCTTTCTTGATCACTCGAAAGGGGAGTCACCGGCCGATTCGCACACGGCCGGTCGACATTCCTCGGCCGCTGTGATCGCTGATTAGTGGCCGCCTCCGGCTCCGTACGCTGCGACCTCTGGCGCACAGGTGAGGGCCTGTGCAGAGAGGAGCAAGGCGATGAAGAGCAGCCTCACCGCGGCCGCCGTCGTGCTGGCGGGCGCCGGCGCAGTCGGTTTCGCCGGCGCCGCCCACGCAGCCCCGCAGTTCCCGGCGGACATCCCCGTCGACAACGGCCTCGCGCAGACGGCGTTCCACGGCGCCGGGACCCTGCACGGCGTGCAGCAGACCGTGGGCGAGGTCGTCCGCGCCCCCGAGTCGCTGGCGACCCAGGCCCAGACAGCCGGGCGCAGCGGCGGCCCCGTCGGCGACGCGCTGCAGGACCTGACCGAGGCGCACACCCACCCGGTCAACACCCAGGGCGCCACCATCCCGCTCGGCGGCGTCGTTCCCGCGGGCCAGGCCCGCTCCGGTGCCACCCCCGTCGACGGGCTCGCGCAGTCCTCCGCGGTGCGCGACATCGGCGACGTCATCGACAGCACCGGCAACACCGTGCTCGACTTCGTGAACCAGCTCCCCCCGGAGGCGTTCAACCAGAACACCTCGGCCGAGAACGGTCAGCCCGGCAAGCCCGGCACCGGCGGCCAGAACGGGTCCGACGGGCAGCCCGGAGGCAACTCCTCCGCGCTCGGCACCCCGACCACCAAGCCCACCACCGCGGGCACCCCCAAGGGCGGCCTGCTCGACCTGAGCAACGCGGGCGGCGCGGTCGGCGCCCCGCTGGCCCAGGGGCTCGCGGGCACGCCGCTGGCCGGCCTCACCGGCCTGGAGTCCAGCGGCGGCAACTGAGCCCGCGCGCAGCACGGCCCCCGCGCTCCGAGAGGAGGGTGCGGGGGCCTTTCCGTTCCAGGCCGGGTCAGCCCTGGTGCAGGGTCGCGATCATCGCTTCCACCGCGATGATCGGCTTCACGTTCTGGGTGAGGGCGGTGCGGCATTCCAGCACCGCCTCCAGCCGCCGCAGCGTCGACTCCGCGGTCCACTGGGCGGCGGCCTTCGCGATGTCCGGGGCGTGGTCCGGTTGGTTCAGCGACGCGGCCGATCCCGACCGGGAGACCAGCACGTCCCGGTAGAACCCGGCGAGGTCCACCAGGGCCAGGTCCAGCGCGTCCCGCTGCGAGCGGGTCGCGCGGGACTTCTGCCGCTTCTCCAGCTCCTTGAGCGCCGCGTTCGCCCCGCGCGTCGCCGACGCGGTGCCCTTGCCGGTCCCGCCCGCGCCCATCGCGGTGCGCAGCTCGTCCTTCTCCGCCTCGTCCTTGTCCTCGTTGGCCGCGGTCGCCTCCGTCTCGGAGGACTTCACCAGGCCGCTGGCCGCGGTGAACACGTCGGCGAACCGGCGCAGCCCCACCGGGATGCTCAGGACCTCGGCCCGCCGCTCCCGCGCCGTCGGGTCCGTGGCCAGCCTTCGGGCTCGCCCGATGTGCCCGCCGCAGACCGAGGCGGCCCAGCGCGCGGTCTCCTCGTCCACGTCGTCGCGCTCCCGCAGCACCTCGGCGATGGCGCCGCTCAACGGGGTGCGGAGCTGCATCGCCCGGCACCGCGAGCGGATGGTCACCGGCACGTCCTCCGGGTGGTCCGAAGGCGCGCACAGCAGGAAGACCGTGCGGTCCGGCGGTTCCTCCACCGCCTTGAGCAACGCGTTCGCCGCGCCTTCGGTGAGCCGGTCCGAGTCCTCGATCAGCACCACGCGCCACTGGCCCGTGGTGGGGCGCCGCGCGGCGGCCTGCACCAGGGCGCGCATCTCCCGCACCGAGATCGTCAGGCCCTCCGGCACCACCACGCGCACGTCGGCGTGCGTGCCCGCCAGGACCGTCCGGCAGGCGGAGCACCGGCCGCAACCGGGCACCTCGCCGGGATCCGCGCACTGCAGCGCCGCCGCGAACGCGCGGGCGGCCACGGAGCGGCCCGAGCCGGGCGGACCGGTGAACAGCCAGGCGTGCGTCATCGCCCCCGCCGGTGCCGGCTCGTCCCGCACCTGGAGGTGCGCGGCCTGCGCGGCGGCGAGCAGCACGCGGACGGCGTCGGGCTGGCCGACGATGTCCGCCCACACCCCGGTGGCCGGGGGGATCTCGCCCTCGACCGGATCCGGGGACAGCTCGGTCACGCCGGGATGCGCCATCACGTCACCTCCGAGCCGGGGGCGGCACCGTCATCCGCACTGTACGAGCACGCACCGACACCGGATCAGCGGGTCGAGCCGATCACGCACCGCCGGTGGAGGAGGTGCTGCGGGTCGACGAGGAGCGGGAACCGCTCGCCCGCGAGGAGGGGCTCTTCGACTTCGAGGACGTCGTCTTGGAGCTGGTGCTCTTGCCCGCCGAGCTCTTCGCGGTGCCCGTCTTGGCCGTGGTGGACTTGCTCCCCGACTTCGACGCTGCGGTCTTCGACGTGGCGGTCTTCGACGTTCCCGACTTCGACGTGGAGGCCTTCGCGGTGGTGCTCTTGGAACCGGACTTCGCCGGCGCCTTCTTCTTCGCCGGTGCCTTCGCCCGGCGCTCCGCGATGAGCTCGACGGCCCGGTCCATCGTCAGGGACTCGACCTCATCGCCCTTGCGCAGCGAGGCGTTCGTCTCGCCGTCGGTGACGTAGGGCCCGAACCGGCCGTCCTTGATCACCAGCGGCTTGCCGGTGTCCGGCTCCTCGCCGAGCTCGCGCAGCGGCGGGGCGGCGGCCCGGCGGCCGCGCTGCTTGGGCTGGGCGTAGATCTTCAGCGCCTCGTCCAGGGTGATCGTGAAGATCTGCTCCTCGGTCTCCAGCGACCGCGAATCCGTCCCGCGCTTGAGGTACGGGCCGTACCGGCCGTTCTGCGCGGTGATCTCCTCGCCCGACTCCGGGTCCTGGCCCACCGCGCGCGGCAGCGAGAGCAGCTTGAGGGCGTCGTCGATGGTCACGGTGTCCAGCGACATCGACTTGAGCAGGCTGCCGGTGCGTGGCTTCGACTTGTCGCCCTCGGGCAGCACCTCGGTGACGTACGGGCCGAAGCGGCCCTCCTTGGCCAGCACCTCGTGGCCGGTCTCGGGATCGGTCCCGAGGCTGCGGCCCTCCATCGGCGTCGCGAACAGCTTCTCCGCGATCTCCGCACTGAGCTCGTCCGGCGGCAGGTCGTCGGGCAGGTTCGCGCGCTGCGACTCCTCCGCGCCCAGCGGTCGCTCCAGGTAGGGGCCGTAGCGCCCCACCCGCACGTAGACGGTGCGGCCCTCGTCGTCGGTGAACATCGGGATCGAGTTCACCTCGCGCGCGTCGATCTGCTCGACGCTGGAACCGACGAGCTTCTTGAGCCCGCCCGCGCGGCCGATCGAGTCGCCGGGGCCGACCTCGCCGCCGAAGTAGAAGCCCGACAGCCACTTGGTGCGCTGCTGGCGCCCCTCCGCGATGCGGTCCAGCTCGTCCTCCAGCGCGGCCGTGAAGTCGTAGTCGACCAGCCGACCGAAGTGCTGCTCCATCAACCCGACCACGGCGAAGGCCACCCAGGACGGGACCAGCGCCGAGCCCTTCTTCCAGACGTAGCCGCGCTCCTGCACGGTGCTGATGATCGAGGCGTAGGTGGACGGGCGGCCGATGCCCAGCTCCTCCAGCGCCTTCACCAGGCTCGCCTCGGTGTAGCGGGCGGGCGGGTTGGTGCTGTGGCCGTCCGGCTCCAGCTCGGCGGCGGTGATCTCCTGGCCCTGGGAGAGCCGCGGCAGCCGCGACTCGGCGTCATCGGCGACGCCACCCGCCTCGGAGTCCACCGACTCCACGTAGGCCTTGAGGAACCCGGCGAAGGTGATGGTGCGGCCGGAGGAGGCGAACGTGCACTCCTCGCCGGAGGCGGCGGTGCCGGTGATGCGGACCGACAGGGTGGTGCCCTTGGCGTCCGCCATCTGCGAGGCGATGGTGCGCTGCCAGATCAGCTCGTAGAGCTTGAACCCGTCGGTGTCCAGCTCGGCCGCGACCTGCCCCGGGGTGCGGAAGCTCTCACCCGCCGGGCGGATCGCCTCGTGCGCCTCCTGCGCGTTCTTGACCTTGCGGTTGTACTGGCGGGGCTGCGGGGACAGGTGGCTGTCGCCGTAGAGCTCCCTGGCCTGGTTGCGAGCCGCGCTGATCGCCGTCTCGGACAGCGTCGTCGAGTCGGTTCGCATGTAGGTGATGTAGCCGTTCTCGTACAGCCGCTGCGCCGTGCGCATCGTGCGGTCCGCCGAGAAGCGCAGCTTGCGGCTCGCCTCCTGCTGGAGGGTCGAGGTCATGAACGGCGGGTACGGCTTCCGCGTGTAGGGCTTCTCCTCGACGCTCGACACGCTGAGGCGGGCGTCGGTGAGCCCGGTGGCCAGGCGGCGCGCCTGCTGCTCGTCGAGCGGCCGCGCGTCGGCGTTCTTCAGCCTGCCGTCCGGGCCGAAGTCCCGGCCGGTAGCGATCTTCGCACCGTCCACGGTGACCAGGCGGGCGCCGAAGCGCGGCGGCTCAGCGGCGGAGCCCGCGTCCATCGTCGCGGAGATGTCCCAGTAGGAGGCGGGGACGAACTTGATGCGCTCCCGCTCCCGCTCTACCACGATCCGGGTGGCCACCGACTGCACGCGGCCCGCCGAGAGCTTCGGCATGACCTTCTTCCACAGCACCGGGCTGACCTCGTAGCCGTAGAGGCGGTCCAGGATGCGGCGGGTCTCCTGCGCGTCGACGAGGTCCTGGTCCAGGTCGCGGGGGTTCGCGGCGGCGGCCTGGATCGCGGACTCAGTGATCTCGTGGAACACCATCCGCCGGACCGGGACCTTCGGCTTCAGCGTCTCCATCAGGTGCCAGGCGATCGCCTCGCCCTCGCGGTCGCCGTCCGTGGCGAGGTAGAGCTCGTCGACCTCCTTCAGCGCGTCCTTGAGCTCGCTGACGGTGGCCTTCTTGTCCGCGGTGACCAGGTAGAGCGGCTCGAAGTCGTTCTCGACGTCCACGCCCAAGCGCGCCCAGGACTGCCCCTTGTACTTGGCGGGCACGTCGGCCGCGCCGCGCGGCAGGTCGCGGATGTGCCCTCGCGAGGACTCCACCACGAAGTTGGAGCCCAGGTACGAGGCGATCTTGCGGGCCTTGGCCGGGGACTCGACGATGACCAACCGCCGGCGCCCGGAGCCCGTCCCGCCGTTCTGCTTCGCCCGTGTCGACCCAGCCACGCTTACCTGCTCTCTTCTCGCGGAGGCGTCCGATCCGCCAGTGTGCACCGCACAGCACCCCGGGTACCGCACCCAGGGACGCACAGCGTGGCACACAACACGCCTGCGCTCGCGTCTTCCGTCCCGTACGAACGTATCGGGTGGCGGTGGTGTTCCATTGCGTGACCTGCCGTGACCTGTGGCGTGCTCCTCAGGAGACCAGCGGCCACGTTCGCTCGATCGCACCATCGGGTGTCGGGCCGACGAGTTCGGCGAGGCGTTCGATCCGGCGCTTGCCCACCACCCGCAGCGCCGGTCCGCCCGAGCGCGCTCCCCCGCACCGCGCGGGCAGTCCGGCCCTGGCCAGCGCGGCCGCCAGGGGTGCGTGCGTGCCCGGGGCGTGCGGGTCCAGCCCGAGCAGGTAACCGCCCGGCACCGGTCGCCCCGCCGCCAGCGCCCACAACCGCAGCGCCGCGCCGTGCGGCGCGAAGTCCGCGGGCACCGACTTCACCGCGCCGCGCAGCCACTGCCCGGCCAGTCCGGTCAGGTCGGCGCGGAACGCGGTGCGGACCAGCGGATGCCCCTCCTCGGAGCGGCCGAGCTCGGCGTCCACCCCGCGCTCGGCGCACGCGCGCACCAGCGACCGGGCCCGCCAGTCGTCGGCGACGACGACGGACAGCCTGGCGGCGGTCCCGCGCCCGAATCCGACGGCCTGGCCCTGGCCGCACAGCAACCCCGCGAGGTCGGCCACCCTGGGATGGCGCGCTTCGGCGGAGAAGAAGGACAGCTGGTCCACGATGCGTGATCGTAGAACGCCCGTTCGAGCTTGACCAGGCCTTCCGCCCGGTCGAGCGATCGATCCCGGCGCCCGGTCAGCCCGGGGGCTGCTGCGCGGGCGGCTGTTGCTGCTGTTGCTGCTGCTGTTCGGCGGCGGAGGCGGTCAGCTCCTGGCACTGCGGTGCCTGACCGGCGGCCGCGTTGAGCTCCTGGTTCTGGGAGAACTCCGCGAACTGGGCGCTGAAGTCGAGCTGCTGGCCCTTGTGCAGCTCCTCCTGCACCCCGGTCATGCCCCTGGTGAACGCCTGCTGGTCGGAGGTGTCGACCTGCTCGGCCTTGCCCTTCGCCGTGGTCAGGATGTCGCGGATCTGGGTGAAGCCGTCGACGAAGGTCCCGGCGACCTGGTCGCCGCCCCGGATCGGCGAGGGGCCGATCCGCTCCAGGCCCGTCACCGCCTCGTTCGCGGCGGCCTCGGCCGCGGTCATCTGCGCGACCGAGGTGGCCTTGAAGGTGTCGGTGTTGGTCTTGTCCACGGGAGGCGCCTGCTGCTGCGAGGTGGAGAAGCCGCCGACGAGCCCGCACAGCTTCCCGGCCCAGGCCACCCCTTCCGGGCTCGCCTGCGCGCCCGGCGGCTGCTGTTGCTCCTGCGGCGGCTCCGGGGCGGGCTGTGCCGGGGGCTCCGACTGGGAGCAGCCGGCCAGCGCCAGCGGGACGGCGGCGAGCACCGCGACGGACGTCGAACGGATATCCATGCGCTTTCCCTCGATCGGTTCACCGTGCTCCCCGACTCTCCCGCACCGGCGCCGCGCCGCCCGGAGCCGGGGCCCCGCGCTCCCGATCGACCCAGCGCACGGGAGAGGGGCGCCCGACGGTGCCAGACGCCCCTCTCCACGACGGGACCGCGCTCAGGTCGCGCCGTTGACCATCTTGTCGTCGTCGGCGGCGGGCGCGTCCGCGATCGCCGTGCCGCGGCGCTTGGACAGCACGACGGCGCCCACCACCACGGCGGCGGCGGCGACCGCGATCGCGATCCGCACCGCGTCCGAGACCGAATCGCCCACGGACAACGTGACCACCGCGGGAGCGATCAGCACCGAGACCAGGTTCATCACCTTGAGCAGCGGGTTGATCGCCGGACCGGCGGTGTCCTTGAACGGGTCGCCGACCGTGTCACCGATGACCGTCGCCGCGTGCGAGTCGGAGCCCTTGCCACCGTGGTGACCGTCCTCGACCAGCTTCTTGGAGTTGTCCCAGGCACCGCCGGAGTTGGCCAGGAAGATCGCCATCAGCGTTCCCGTGGCGATCGCACCGGCCAGGTAACCGGCCAGCGGTCCCACGCCCAGGCCGAAGCCCACCGAGATCGGCGCCAGCACCGCCAGCAGACCCGGCGTGGCCAGCTCCCGCAGCGAGTCGCGGGTGCAGATGTCCACGACGCGGTGGTACTCGGGCCGGGTGGAGCCGTCCATGATCCCCGGGTTCTGCTTGAACTGCCGCCGCACCTCGTAGACCACGGCACCGGCGGCGCGGGACACGGCGTTGATCGCCAGCCCGGAGAACAGGAACACCACCGCGGCCCCGATCACGATGCCGACCAGCACGTTCGGCGCGAACACCTGGTAGGACACCGCGCTGATCTCCTGGCCGACCGCGCGAGCCGCCTGCACGATCGCGTCCTGGTAGGCGCCGAACAGCGCGGTCGCGGCCAGCACGGCGGTCGCGATCGCGATGCCCTTGGTGATCGCCTTCGTGGTGTTGCCGACGGCGTCGAGCTCGGTGAGGATCTTCGCGCCCTCGCCCTCGAACTCGCCGGACATCTCCGCGATGCCCTGCGCGTTGTCGGCGACCGGGCCGAAGGTGTCCATCGCCACGATCACGCCCACAGTGGTCAGCAGGCCGCAGCCCGCCAGCGCGATCGCGAACAGCGCCACCGTCAGGGTCCCCGACAGCAGGAACGCCCCGAACACGGCGGCACCGATCACCAGCGCGGTGTAGACCGCCGACTCGAACCCGACCGACAACCCGGTGAGGATCACCGTGGCCGCGCCGGTCAGCGAGGACTTGCCGACGTCCTGCACCGGGCGGTGCTCGGTCGCGGTGAAGTAACCGGTCAGCTTCAGGATGACCGCCGCGAGCAGGATGCCGATGAGCACCGCGACCAGCGCGATGAGCGCGGGGTTGCCGCCGCCCCTGGCGACCTCGGCCGGTACCCCGGCCAGCTCGGTGAAGGAGCTCGGCAGGTACAGCAGCGCGGCCACCGCGCACAGCACTGCGGAAATGCCCGCCGAGATGAAGAAGGAGCGGTTGATCGCGGTCAGCGCGCTCTCCCCGGCCCTGGCCTTCGTGATGTAGACGCCGATCACCGCGGTCACCACGCCGATCGCGGGCACGATCAGCGGGAACAGCAGGCCCTTGAGCCCGAACGCGGCGGTGCCCAGGATCAGCGAGGCCACCAGGGTCACCGCGTAGGACTCGAACAGGTCCGCCGCCATGCCCGCGCAGTCACCGACGTTGTCGCCCACGTTGTCGGCGATGGTCGCGGCGTTGCGCGGGTCGTCCTCCGGGATGTCCTGCTCGACCTTGCCGACCAGGTCCGCGCCCACGTCGGCGGCCTTGGTGAAGATGCCGCCGCCGACCCGCATGAACATGGCCAGCAGCGCGGCCCCGAAGCCGAACCCCTCCAGCACCCGGGGCGCGTCGCCCGCGTAGACCGCCACCACCAGGGCGGCGCCGAACAGGCCCAGGCCCACGGTCGTCATCCCGACGACACCGCCGGTGCGGAAGGCGACCCGCATCGCCTTCTCGCGGCCCGCGCCCGGGTCGTTCGAGGCGGCCGCGACCCGCACGTTCGCCCGGGTGGACAACCACATGCCGAGGTAGCCGATGGCGGCGGAGAACGCCGCGCCGAACAGGAAGAAGATCGATCGTCCGATGCGCTCCGCGGTGCTGTTCGCGGGGAGCAGGAACAGCACCAGGAACACGACGACGGCGAAGCCGCTGAGCGTCCGGAACTGCCTGTTCAGGTACGCGGCGGCGCCCTCCTGCACCGCCTGCGAGATCTGCTGCATCTTGGGCGAGCCCTGGCCGGCCGCCAGCACCTCCTTGATCAGCACGTAGCCGAAGGCCAGCGCCGCCAGGGCGATGACCATGACCACGCCGACCACGGCGTAGTCGGAGCCGCTGAGCTCGAAGGCGCCGGGAGCGTTCTCGGCGAGGTCCATCACGCGCGTCGAGCTCGGTGGTGCAGCGCCCTGGGCGACCCAGCCGGGCTGGACCGGGGACAGCAGGGACATCCGTCCTCCTCGGGTGTGGCTCGGTGGCACGCCGGAGGGGCGGTGGTGCGTCCACTCCGACGCTCGGTGCGGCCTCGCCCGGGGCCGGCCGACAGGGGCCGTCAGCGGGCGGAGTCGTGGCCGCGAAGTCTATTCAGGCCTGACGTGTCTTACTTCACGATGTGATACGCACCTCGTCGCGACGTGCTGGTTTGTTATGGAGTGATCGATCCAGTCCGGACTTGATCACCCGTTCGGACACACTTCAATGTGGACCGAACGGGTGAGGTCGTGTATCGCGTGTCGTTCGCCGGATCGATTCGGGCGTGTCGCGCTCGGGCGACCGGCCCCGCTGGGGCCCACCCCACACCCGGAAGCCGGCCGGACCCGGCCGCCACGGCCCCGTGGCGACCGAGTCCACTCGAACGAGATCACCGGCGGATCCGAACGGGCGCGCAGCCGTGCGCCGGAAGCGCTGTGCGAGGCTCGACGTCGTGAACTCGGCGCGCGGGAAGCGGAAGAGCAGCGGGAAGCGGCTGCTGGACCGGGTGCTGGCCGGGGTCCCGGCGGAGGAATCGCCGCTGCGGCACGTCGAACAGCTGCCCGACCGCCCGGCCCGGCACGCGGACTGGCCGGGCTGGGCGCCCGGAGAGCTGGTGGACGCGCTGCGCAGCCGCGGTGCGGACCGGCCCTGGGCGCACCAGGCCGAGGGCGCGGCGGCGGCGTGGGCCGGCGAGCACGTGGTGGCGGCGACCGGCACCGCCTCCGGCAAGTCGATGATCTACCAGTTGCCGGTGCTCTCCCGGCTGCTCGCCGACGACCGCGCCACCGCGCTGTACCTCTCCCCCACCAAGGCGCTGGGCGCCGACCAGTTGCGGGCGATCACCGAGCTCGGGCTCGACGGGGTGCGCGCCGCCTCCTACGACGGCGACACCCCGCGCGGGGAGCGGGACTGGGTGCGGGCGCACGCGCGCTGGGTGTTCACGAACCCGGACATGCTGCACCTCGGCGTGCTGGCGCAGCACGCGCGCTGGGCGCGGTTCTTCCGCAACCTCGCCTACGTGGTGGTCGACGAATGCCACACCTATCGCGGGGTGTTCGGCTCGCACGTGGCGCTGCTGCTGCGACGGCTGCGGCGGATCGCCCGGCACTACGGTGCGGAACCGGTGTTCGTGCTCGCCTCGGCCACGGTCTCGGACGCGGGCGCGCTCGGCGACCAGCTGATCGGCGCCCCGTGCCGGGCGGTCACCGAGGACTGCTCGCCGCGCGGCGCGCGCACCGTCGTGCTGTGGGAACCGCCGCTGCTGCCGGAGCTCGCCGGGGAGAACGACGCCCCGGTGCGCCGCTCGGCCGGGGCGGAGACGGCCCGGATCTTGACCGAACTGGTCGTCGAGGGCGCCCGCACGCTGGCGTTCATCCGCTCCCGGCGGGGCACCGAGCTCGCGGCGCTCAGCGCGCGGCGAGCGCTGTCCGAAGTGGACGACGAGCTGGTGGGCAAGGTCGCCGCCTACCGGGGCGGGTACCTCCCGGAGGACCGGCGGAAGCTGGAGCGCTCGCTGCTGACCGGCGAACTGCTGGCGGTGGCCGCGACCAACGCGCTGGAGCTGGGCGTGGACATCGCGGGCCTGGACGCGGTGGTGGTGGCCGGGTACCCCGGCACCCTGGCCTCGTTCTGGCAGCAGGCGGGGCGGGCCGGGCGGGACGGCGCGGACGCGCTCGTGATCTTCGTGGCCCGGGACGACCCGCTGGACACCTACCTGGTGCACCACCCGCCCGCCGTGCTGGACCGCCCGGTGGAGGCGACGGTGCTGGACCCGGCGAACCCGTACGTCCTCGAACCGCACCTGGCGTGCGCGGCCGCCGAGCTGCCGCTGGACGAGGCGGCGTTCGAGGTCTTCGGGGGAACGCCCGCGCGGGCGGCGACCGAGGCGCTGACGGACGCCGGGGTGCTGCGGCGACGACCCCGCGGCTGGTACTGGACCTCGCACGAGCGGCCGCACCGGGAGGTGGAGCTGCGCGGCTCCAGCGGCCAGCAGGTCGCGGTGGTGGAGGGGGATTCGGGACGGCTGCTGGGAACAGCGGATCCGGAGACGGCGTGCGCCACGGTGCACCCGGGGGCCGTCCACCTGCACCAGGGCCAGTCGTTCGTGGTCGACGAGCTCGACCTGGACGCGGGGATCGCGCTGGTGCACGCGGAGAACCCGGACTGGACGACCTCACCGCGCGAGCTGGTGGACATCGCGGTGCTGCGCACCGAGCAGGAGCTGCATCCGGCGTCGGGAGTGGCGGTCTGCCTGGGGGAGGTCGAGGTGACCTCGCAGGTGGTCGGCTACCTCCGCACGCTGCCTTCGGGTCAGGTGCTGGACCAGGTGCCGCTGGAGCTGCCGCCGCGGACGCTGGTGACCAGGGCGGTCTGGTACACGATCTCGGACGACCTGCTCACCGGCAACGCGCCGGGGGGCGCCGGGTTGGACCCGGCGCGCATCCCCGGCGCGCTGCACGCCGCCGAGCACGCGGCGATCGGCCTGCTCCCGCTGTTCGCGACCTGCGACCGGTGGGACATCGGTGGTGTCTCCACTGCCCTGCACGAACACACGGGTCGGGCCACTGTGTTCGTGCACGACGGTCACCCCGGGGGAGCCGGCTTCGCCGACCGCGGCTTCGCCGCGTTGTTCCCCTGGCTGGCCGCGACGCGGGAGGCGATCGTCTCCTGCGACTGCCCGGCGGGTTGCCCGTCCTGCGTCCAGTCGCCGAAGTGCGGGAACGGCAACGAACCGCTGGACAAGGCGGGGGCGGTGACTGTTCTCGACGTGCTGTCGACCGCGCACGGGGGAGTCTCCGGGCCGGGCTAGGGGCTGGCGGCGGATCGGGTGAGCGAGGGGGTTCGCCGGTCCCGCTCGCTCCCGCCACCGTCCCCCATCGGGGGTGCCCGCTGGACGGGTCGGGCGTCCAGTGCCAGGCGACTCGGTTCGCGGTCGAGGCGGGCTAGTTGCCCGCGACGACGAGTTCGGCCACGTCTGGGACGGCGTCGGCACCTGCGCGGAGGGCCTCGCCGATGATCTCCGGGGACGGCAGCCGCCATCCGCAGACCTCCGGCTTGACCCGCCAGTGCACGACTCCGTGGTGGAAGGTGCTGGGGGGAACCGGCAGCCAGCTGCCGGTGCTGTGCCTGCGGACCGCGCCCGCCGCGATGAGCTCGGGGCACACCGCGCTGGCGGAGCCGCCCTGGGCGAGGAAGTACCAGCGCGCGTCGGGGGTCGCCACGATCGGCGCCGGAGCACCCAGCGCCCGCAGCGCCCGCGCGGCGCGCCTGCCCAGTTCGGCGCCGGTCTCCAACGCCTCGACCTGGTCGCCGGTGGCGACGAGCAGGCTGTAGGGCTGCTCGGCCCACCAGTCGGCGACCTGGCGGACACCGGCACCGAGCCGGTCCTGCCAGTCCGCGTGAACGGGAACGGGGTGCGAGGTCCCGTTCGACCGCTCGATCCCGGATTCGGACCAGGCGGGGGCACCCGCCTCGTACCCGGTCGGATAGGTGCCGGGCAGCACCGACCAACCGCGGGAGGCGAGCTCGATGGCCTGCACCCGCAGCTCGATCCGGAAGGCGTTGGCCCATCCGGTGACACTGGCCTCCACAGCAGCACCGGCCCCTCCGGGGGCGATCGCCCCGGGAGCGCTGGGCCGCCTGTCCGCTGACCAGTCCATCACTTCTCCTCACTCAACCGTGGCGAAAGCTTTCGCACCGTGCCGATCGCTGCCCCGCGACCGTTCACCTGAGACCGACCACGATGTCGGGGTCTCCTGCTCGCTTCCGCACTTTCCAATCAACGTCATCCCCCCCACCCCCGTACACCCCCCATGTCGACGACCGGTCGCTCAGCGGCGACGAGCGTGCGGGGGCTGAGAGGGGCGCTGATATGCCGGAGTGCCGCCAGCGGCCCGGCGAGTGCCGATCATCGGACGCTCGACCGCGGAGCCGGACCGCTCAGCGCGGCCGAGCGACGCTCAGCGCGCCACCGGGCCAGCCCTGGCTCGGCCGGTGACCTGCGGAGAAAGCACTCCCGGACCGCTCGGCGCGCGCACCGCGACGACGATCCGGGCGTCGGTGCCGTCCAACGCGCAGTCGATCACCCGGGCCCGCATCGCTTCGGCCACCTGGACCGCGGTGCCGCAGGCGGGCCCGCGGCCCTGCGGAACGCGGGCCGCGGCGGCGAGCGCCGCGAGATCGGCGGCGCCCTCCGCCCGGTGCCGGGCCAGCATGACCGATCCGAGGGAGATGCCGAAACCCGCGAGCGCGACCAGTCCGAGGATCAGCACGGCGGCGAGCGCGGTCGCGGCACCGCCGTCGGAGGGCCCGGCCTCCCGCGCGGGGGCGGGCGCGCGCCTGAGCGCGCCCGCCGCACCACCGGTCACGGCTCCGCCGCCGCGCCACCCGGTACCCCGGATCCTGGTCCCGAGCCCCCGGAGCCGGGATCGTCGGAGCCGGGATCGTCGTCCTCCGGAGCGGGAGCCCCGGAGACCGGTACCTCCGGCGCGGGGGGTTCCGGCTCAGGGGCTTCCGGTTCCAGCGCCGCCGCCGCGCGGCTGCTCCGCCAGTGCTCGGGCAGCAGCCCGGCGCCCGGTGGTGCCGTGACCTCGGCGATGGCGAGGCCGTCCTCGACCGTCAGCACCAGCTCGGCCCCGGCCGGGGCCAAGCCGTTCACCGCGGTCCGCGCCCCGTCGTGGTCTCCGCGCGCCGCGAGGCGAGCCGCCTCCACAGCGGCGTCGGTGCAGCGAAGCTGGCTCAGCAGCACGCCCATCGCGGACAGCACCAGGAGGAACACCGCCACCACCGCCCCGATGCCCAGCGCGGCCTCCACCGTCACCGCACCGCGATCGCGGCCCGCCCCGACGCGGGTGCCGAGCGACCGGCGGAGGCCGCGGGCGAGCCGTGCCGCGCTCATTCGACACCGCTCCGCAACGCGCGCTCGACCAGCGAGGTGAGCGCCTGGGTGACCGAATCGCCGGTGAGCACCACGTAGAGCAGGCCCGCGAACGCCGCGGCGGCCACCGTCCCGATCGCGTACTCGGCGGTGCTCATGCCCCCGTCACCTCGCAGCAGGGCGCGCCACCGACGTCGGGCGAGCTCATCTGCCGTCGCGAGCCAGCGCAGCGGCCCCCCGTCGCAGGTGCTGATCGTCCACACCACCGACTTCACCGTCCGGACAACCATGATCCTCTCCTTCCGCTCGCCGGTCCGATGACCGGCTCCTGTCCGCCGGAGCAGCTCCGGCCGTCTCGTGCGCCGTCCGCGCGACGCACCCTTCTGCCCGCAGTGGACTTCTCGGTTCCGCGCCCGTCAGGGCATCGGGAGCCGCTGCACCATGCCGACCACCACCGGGAGCACTCCCAGTGCCAGGAAGGCGGGCAGGAAGCAGAGCCCCAGCGGGGCCGCCACCCACACCGCCGCCCGCTGCGCGCGCGCCTGCGCCCGGTCCGCCAGCTCCGCCCTGGACCCGGCGGCGAGTTCGGTGGCGGCCTCGGCCAGCGCGCTGCCGGTGCGGGCGGTGCGCCGAGCCGCCCGGCCCAGCTCGGCGGTGGCCGGGTGGCGCAAGGCCGGTTCCCAGGCCGCGACCGGATCCGCCCCGAGCTCCAGGAGCCCGGCGACCTCGCGCAACGCGGCGCCCGCGCTGCCGGTGAACTCGGCCGCCACCGCGCGCACCAGCACCACCGGGGGCAGCCCGGCACGCATTCCGGCGGCGAGCAGGTCCCAACCGGCGGCGGGCACCAGCGGGTCGACCGGCTCCGGGCCGTCCCGAGCCCGCGACCACCAGCACGTCGCCGCCGCGACCAGGAGCCCCAGGAGCGGACCGCCGAGCAGCGCGCCCAGCGCTCCCCCGGCGACCGCCGCCGCGATCGGGACCCACGGACCGCCGAGCCGCTCGCGCAGCGCTGCCGAGCGGGCCGGACCGTCACGGCCCCGGGGCATCCGGGACCGGGCGGGGCAGACGGGCAGCACGAGCAACCCCACCGCGCCCAGTGCCGCCGCGAGCGCGCTCACGACCGCACCACCGAACCGGTCAGCCGGACCGTCCACACCACGCCCGCGCAGAGCAGACCGACCCCTGCGACCAGCAGCCCCTGCCCGATCAACCCGCTCGCCAGGACCGCGAGCGGGGCCGCTCCGGACAACTGCCCGAGCGCTAGACCGAGCAGGGGCAGACAGACGAGCACCACCGCCGTCGAACGCGGACCGGCCAGCTTCGCCTCGACGTCCCGGGCGAAGGCCACCCGGTGCTCCAGATCGCGGCGCACCGAGTCGAGCAGTTCCGCAAGTGCGACGCCGTGCCGCTCGGCCAGTCCCCAGACCCGTCCGGCGCGGGCCAAGGGGTCCTCCGCTCCGCGCGCGGCTGGAGCGGCTGCCGCGCGCAGCACCGCGGAGGCGTCCCCTCCGAGCCGGGCGGTGGCGGCCACGTCGCGGAAGAGCCCCGCGACCATCGGATCGGCCTCGGCCGCGACCCCCTCCGCCGCGACGGCCGGGTGCGACCCCGCTCGCAACTCCGCGACGAGCAGCCGGAGGCCGCCCGCCAGCGCGGCCGAGCGGGCCAGCCGGTGCCGCTCGGCACCGCGCCCGCGCCACCACCAGAGCGCGAGCGCCGCCACCGCCGCAGCGGCCAGCACCCCGCCCGGGCCGGCGGCCAGCCCGCCGAGCAGGACCGCTCCCCCGGCCGCGAGCGGCGGCACCGCGACCCGCGACCAGGGCCCGGAGCGCCCCGTCGCGCCCGGCCGGAGCCCGGCGAGCCGAGATCCCGCGCACCGGTCCGGCCAGCTCAGCAGGGCCAGCGCGGGCAGCACCCAGATCAGCACGGGAACGCACCTCCTCGCTCCCGCAGCAGGGCCAGCAGGTCCGGGCGGCCCTCTCCCCACCCGGTCTCGTGGTCCCAGGCGGGCACCACCCGCACCAAGTCGCGTTCGCGGCGCAGCACGCCGATCGCCGCCAGGAAGCGGCCGCGGCCCGTGGCTCGGCGGACGTGCAGCACGACCTGCACGGCCGCCGCCAGCTGGCTGTGCAGCGCCTGCCGGGAGAGCCCGCCGAGAGCGGCCAGCGCTTCCAACCGGGCCGGGACCTCGGCGGGGGAGTTCGCGTGCACGGTCCCGCCTCCCCCGTCGTGACCGGTGTTCAGCGCCGCCAGCAGCTGACAGACCTCGGCTCCGCGCACTTCACCGACGATCAGCCGGTCCGGACGCATCCGCAGCGCCTGCCGCACCAGGTCGCGCACCCGGATCTCGCCCGCTCCCTCGACGTTCGGCGGTCGGGTCAGCAACCGGACGACGTGCGGGTGGCCGGGGCGGAGCTCACCCGCCTCCTCGACGCAGACGATGCGCTCGGTTCGGGACACCTCACCGAGCAGTGCGGCGAGCAGCGTCGTCTTGCCCGCCCCGGTGCCGCCGGTGATCAGGAAGGCGAGCCGGCGGTGCACGACCTCCCGCAGCAGCGCGGCGATCTCCTCGTCGAAGGCTCCGAGCCGCCGCAGCGCGCCCAGGTCGTGCGAGGCGGGGCGCAGCACCCGCAGCGACAGGCAGGTCCCGCCAGCCGCGATCGGCGGCAGCACCGCGTGCAGGCGGACCGCCGCGCCCGCCTCCGCCCCGGGCAGCCAGGCGTCCACCCAGGGCTGCGCCTCGTCCAGGCGGCGGCCGGTGGCGACCGCGAGCCGCTGGGCGAGCCTGCGCACCCCGTCGTCGTCCGGGAACTCCACCGCGCACCGGCGCAACCCGTCACCCCGGTCGACCCACACCTGCTCGGGACCGGTCACCAGGACGTCGGTGACCCGCGGGTCGCGCAGCAGCGGTTCGAGCGCTCCCGCACCGAGGAACTCCTGCTGGAGCGCCCGCAGCGCGGCGAGCAGGTCTGCGTCGGCGACCAGGCCGCCGGACTCCTCGCGGACGGCCGCAGCGACGGCGGCCGGGTTGACCGGCGCTCCGCTGCCCGCGAGACGGCGGCGCACCCGGTCGATCAGCTCGGCGTGCACGACGCCACCACCCGTCCCGCACCGAGCTCGTCGAGCGCGGCGAGCACTTCACCGGAGACGCGGGCGATCGGGCCCCGGCTGCCGGAGCGCGTCCCGCAGAGGCCGCCCCGGTCGACCGCGGCGGTCAGCGCGGGTTGTGAGCGGAACGCCGCCAGCACGTCGACGCCCACGGCCCGCTCGACGTCGGTGACCGTCAACCCGCCGGGCGCCGGGCCGCGCACGACCGCCCGCACCGGGCCCGCCGCGTGGTCGGCCAGCCGCTCCACGACCCCGGCGGCGGCCGCGCAGGCCCGGACCTCCGCCGAGATCACCACGATCGCGAGGTCGGCGCGGCGCAGCACGGCGGCGGCCGGCTCGGACGGTTCGCGAGGCAGGTCGCAGATCACGGTCTCGCCCGCGCGCCGACCCGCGTCGAGCACGGCGGCGACCGAGGTGGCGGTCAGCCCCGCCCCTGGCCGGTCCCGGTCGCAGGACAACACGGTGAGCCGTCCAGCGCCGAGGCGGCGCCCGGGGAGCGCGGCGTGCAGGGCGGTCGCCGGAATGCGCCCGCCGCTGACGGTGAGCCCGGACCAGCGGAGCCCGGAAGTCCGTTCCACGCCGACGGTCAGGTCCAGCCCGCCACCCGCCGGGTCGCAGTCCAGCAGCAGCGCCCCCGCTCCACCGCGCGCGGCGTGGGCGGCGATCGCCGCCGCCAGCGTGGACGCCCCGGCACCGCCGGAGCCGCCGAGCACGGCCAGCACCCGGCCGTCGCCCGTCGGCTCGGGTGGCCCCTCGACCGCGTCGGTGAACAGCTCGACGAGCCGGAACTCCTGTTCCGGGAGCTCCAGCAGCGCGAACGCGCCGACCTCGAAGGCCGGTCGCCAACCCGGTTCGGCCTCGCCCCGGGTGAGCACCGCGACGCCGCGTCTTCGCGGGAATCCCGCGGCGAGCACCTCCGCGGTCGCGGGACCGTCGAGCAGCACGAGCGGGGCGTCCCGCCAGGCGGCTCCGACCGTCGCCGCGTCTTCGTGCCCGCGCACCTCGCAGCCGGCCACGGCGGCCAGCCGACCGACGTCCTCGGCGAGGGCGACGTCCCGGGTGATGAGCAGCGGTGCGGTCGTGGACATGCGTGGTCCCCGTTCCGTTCGGAGGGTTGTCGCGGGGGCTCCGAAACTCGATTCCGGTCGCTTTCCCGCTCGCCTTCCACCGTGCGGGAACGGCGGGCCCGCGTCGATCCCGCTCCGCAAATCTGTGGAGGAGACGACGACCTGTGGATAACTCGTCCCCCGGCTCAGTGAGATCGAAGGTGAGGATTTTCCGAAAACGAAGCCGTGGTCAGCGAAAATCGCACACACACGCCGCACCGGGAATGTCACGCGCCGGGCGCGGACAACGATGGGACCAGAGATCAGAACCACTCGATCCGGGGATATCCGAAGAAGTCCGGGAGATCCGAGCGGTTCCGGCAGCCGGGGGAGAACCCGCGAAATGCGCCGCGCACCGGACGGCCGCGCACCGGACCCCGGAAAGGAGACGACCCCCGTCAGGGGGGAGGGACGGGGGTCGTCTGAGTTCAGCTCCGGGGGGTCGAGCTGAACCCGTCCGGGACTCCCGGACCCCCTCACTGTAGCGCCCCACGACCCGCACACGCGCCCCGTCCATTAGGAGGAACGTCGGCCGCCGCACGCACGCGCGAAAACTCAGCGTGCAGGGCATCGCCATTCCGCGCACGCCTGAGCCACGATCACGGGGACCTCAGCGGATACCGAGGGTGACTGCTGCGATCGGCCCAGCGAGCAACCGTCCGGACACCCGCGCGGTTTCGTATGCTGTGCCCCGTGACAGCCCCCGCGAACCCCCCGGCCGCCGCCGAGCCCCGGACGGCAGCCTTCTTCGACCTGGACAAAACGGTCATCGCGAAATCGAGCACGCTCGCATTCAGCAGACCGTTCTTCCAAGAGGGCCTCATCAACCGGAGGGCTGTGCTCAAAAGCGCCTACGCCCAATTCGTCTTCATGCTGGCCGGGGCCGACGCCGACCAGATGGACCGGATGCGCGCGCACATCACCTCGCTGTGCGCCGGGTGGGACGTCGAGCAGGTCAACGCGATCGTCGAGGAAACCCTGCACGACATCGTGGACCCGCTGGTCTACAAGGAAGCCACCCAGCTCATCGCGGAGCACAAGGAGCAAGGGCACGACATCGTGGTCCTCTCCGCTTCTGGGCAAGAGGTCGTGGCTCCGATTTCCGCCCTGCTCGGGGCCACGCATTCCGCGGGAACGCGGATGGTGGTCGTCGACGGCAGGTACACCGGAGAGGTCGAGTTCTACTGCTCGGCGGAGAACAAGGCCGTCGCGGCCCGGGAACTCGCCGCAGAGCACGGTTACGACCTCGCCGCGTGCCACGCGTACTCGGACTCCGTGACCGATCTGCCGCTGCTGGAGACCGTGGGCCACCCGACGGCCGTGAACCCGGACCGCGGGCTGCGCAAGCAGGCCGCCCAGCGGGGCTGGCCCTCGCTGTCGTTCGAGCAGCCGATCTCGCTGCGCGCCCGGTTCCCCACCCCGTCCCGCGCGGCGGTCACCGCGGCGGGCGTCGGGGTGGGCGCCGTCGCCGCCGCCGGGGCCACCTGGTGGGGCCTGCGGCGCCTCCGCCGGGGCCGCTGATCGCCCCACGGATCGGGGATTGCCTCGGAGTGCGCCCGGGACTACAAAGGAAGTGCGGACCCTGGTTCGGCCAGGGGCGGTGCGGAGGAGAAGCACCGTCCACCCTGGACCGGGCTCCGTGCGCAAGGACGGAGCACCCACGCGCTGCCGCCACGTGAGGCCGGTCGTTCACGGGGTTGCGTACCGGGACGCCGGACGCCTAGCCCAGAAGTTACGACATTCGTGCACGCTTGGTAACCCGTCCTCCGACGCGAAAGGCGGCGTCCGCTCCGGCGGGCGCCGCCGTTCACGTGCGCGGGCCCCGGCGGCGGCCCCGATGCGCTGATCAGGCAGGTTTCCCGCGACCGGCCGCGGAGGACGTTGACCGGGCCCCGGCCGGTGGGTAGCTTCCGGACTCCAGTCACGATGTGGTGGACGACTTTCCACCCTCGCCCGCCGCCCCCGAACCGGCGCCCCACGGGGACCGTGGGCAACAGCCCCAGGAGGTCCCCCGTGGGCTCGACACGTTCCCGCCGGCTGACGGCGGTGCTCAGCGGCGCGGCGGCCGTGCTCGCCGTCGGCGGCGGGCTCTCCGCCGCGGGCGCTCAGGAACCGGACCCACCCGCCCTGCACAGCCAGGTCGCCCCCTCGGTCCGGGCCAAGGTCAGCTCGATGACGCTGGAGCAGAAGGTCGGACAGCTCTTCGTCACCTACGCCTACGGCCCCGGCGCGGACACCCCGCACCCGCAGAACCGGGCGGAGTTCGGCGTGGACACCCCGGCCCAGGTCGTGCAGCGCTACCACCTCGGCGGACTGATCCACTTCACCTGGACCGACAGCCTGCACGAGCCGAGGCAGCTCGCCGAGCTCTCCAACGGGGTGCAGCGCGCGGCGGTGGACTCCGGCGCCGGGATCCCGCTGCTGATCTCCACCGATCAGGAGCAGGGCCAGGTCACCCGGATCGGCGAGCCCGTGACGCAGCTCCCCGGGAACATGGCGCTGGGCGCCGGCCGCAGCCCGCAGGGCGCGGAGCTGTCCGCGCGGATCACCGGCGAGGAACTGCGCGCGATGGGCCTGAACCAGAACTTCGCGCCCAGCGGCGACGTGAACGTGAACCCCGCGAACCCGGTGATCGGGGTGCGCTCCTTCTCCTCCGACCCGCGGCTGGCCGCGGAGCTGTCGGCGGCGGCCGTGCGCGGCTACCAGGCTCCGGGCGCGGCTGGCGTCTCGGCGGCGACCAAGCACTTCCCGGGGCACGGCGACACCAACCAGGACAGCCACACCTCGCTGCCGGTCATCGAGCACACCCGCGAGCAGTGGGAGCGGCTGGACGCGCCCCCGTTCCGGGAGGCGATCGCCGCGGGCACCGACGCGATCATGAGCGCGCACATCGTGGTGCCGGAGCTGGACGACTCCGGCGAGCCCTCGACGCTGTCCCCGACCGTGCTCGGCGGGATGCTGCGCGACGAGCTCGGCTACCGGGGCGTGATCGTCACCGACTCGCTGCAGATGGACGGCGTGCGCTCCGCGCACCCGGACGCCGAGATCCCGGTGCTCGCGCTGCGGGCGGGCGCCGATCAGCTGCTCATGCCGCAGAACCTGCAGGTCGCGATCGACGGCGTGCTGGGCGCGGTGCGCTCGGGCGAGCTGACCGAGGATCGGATCGACGCCAGCGTCGAGCGGATCCTGGAGATGAAGCGCGAGCGGGGCGTGCTGGACGACCCGTTCGTCGACCCGGCGAACGTGGACCGGGTGGTCGGCAGCGCCGAGCACCGGGAGCAGGCGCAGCGGATCACCGATCGCAGCACCACGCTGCTGCGCAACGACGCGAACGAGCTGCCGCTGCGCGATCCGGGCCCGGTGCTCGTCACCGGAGCCGGGGACGAGGCCGCGACAGCGCTGGCCGAACGGGTGAAGGCGCGGGGCGCGGAAGCGACCGCGCTGCCCACCGGCACCGCCCCCACCCCGCAGCAGATCGGGCAGGCGGTGGACCGGGCGCGGGGCGGCACCGCGGTGGTGCTCACCAACGCGGCCTGGAACGAGACCAACGCGAGCCAGCGGGACCTGGTGCGCGAGCTGCACCGCTCGGGTGCGCGGGTGATCGCGGTCGCGGTGCGCGACCCCTACGACGCCGCGTACGTCGAGGAGGTGCCGACGTGGCTGGCGACGTACTCGGACAAGCCGGTGGCGATGGAATCGCTGGCGCGGGTGCTGTTCGGGGAGCAGGCCCCGGTCGGCAGGCTCCCGGTTCCGGTCCCCGACCCGGCTTCGCCCGGCGCGGAGCGCTTCCCGTTCGGCCACGGATTGAGCTGGTGACCCGATGCGGCTGAACCGACGGGGCTTCCTGGCCTCGACCGCGCTCTCGGCACCGCTGCTGGGCGCGAGCAGCGCCTGCGCGGCCGCGCCGGACGAGCCCGCCGCCGGGGCGCTGCGCACGGGTGCGGACGTGCTCGCCGCGGAGGACTGGCGGCGGCTGGCCGGACGCCGGCTCGGGGTGCTCACGAACCCGACGGGGGTGCTGGCCTCGCTGGAGCACGTGGTGGACGCGATGCACCGTTCCGGCGCGGTGGACATCGCCGCGGTGTTCGGGCCGGAGCACGGCTTCCGCGGGACCTCGCAGGCGGGCGGTTCCGAGGGGGACGTCACCGACCCCCGCACGGGGCTGCCGGTGTACGACGCCTACGGCGCGGACGTGCCGGGACTGGCGCGCATGTTCACCGAGGCCGGGGTGGAGCGGGTCGTGTTCGACATCGCCGACGTCGGAGCCCGCTTCTACACCTACATCTGGACGATGTACCAGGCGATGCGGGCGGCCGCGCGGGTCGGCGCGGAGTTCGTGGTGCTGGATCGCCCGAACCCGATCGGGGGCCAGCAGGTCGGCGGCCCGGTCCTGGAGCCCCAGTTCGCCTCCGGGGTGGGGTTGCTGCCGATCGCGCTGCAGCACGGGATGACCGCCGGCGAGCTGGCCCGGCTGTTCGACGCCGAGCACCTGGAGAACCCGCTGGGCGACCGGTTGTCGGTGGTGCGGGTCGAGGGCTGGCGCGGGCGCGGCGCGCAGCCCCCGGCGCCGTGGGTGCCGCCGAGCCCGAACATGCCGACCACGGACACCGCGATGCTCTACCCCGGAACCGGGCTGTTCGAGGGGACGGTGCTGTCCGAGGGGCGCGGCACGACGCGGCCGTTCGAGATCGTCGGCGCCCCCGGCATCGACTGGCGGTGGGCCGAGGAGCTGAACGCGGCCGGGCTGGACGGGGTGCGGTTCCGCGAGACCTACTTCGTGCCGACCTTCTCCAAGCACGCCGACGCGACCTGCGGCGGGGTGCAGGTGCACCGGGACGGGGCGCCGGACCCGGTGCTGGTGGCGATCACGATGCTGGTCACCGCGAAGCGGCTCTACCCGCGGGTCTTCGGCTGGCGCCCGGACGGGATGTTCGACAAGTTGACCGGAACGGACCGGGTCCGCTCCATGATCGACGCGGGGGCCGGGGCTGCGGAGATCACCGGTTCGTGGCGCGCCGAGCTCGCCAGCTTCCGCCGCAGCAGGGGACGATTCCTGCTCTACCGCTGAGCAACGGGGACCGACGAGGGATGAGGTCGTGATGCGCAGGACGTTGACGGCGCTGCTCTTGGCATCGGTCGCCGTGGCTGGAGCGGGCCCCGCGTGCGCCTCCTCCCCCGCCGGGGCGGGCGGCCGCTTCGACCGACCGCAGGCGGGCTTCGCCGAACCGGACGCGGTGCTGCGGCCGGGCTCGCCCCGGGAGGCCGGGCTGGATCCGGCGCCGATCGACGCGGCGCTGCGGCGCGTCGCGGCGTGGACGGAGGTGACGCCGGGCCGGGAGCACCCGATGTACGCGGGGGCGGTGGCGCTGCTCGCGCACGACGGGGTGGTGGTGCGCCAGGACGCCTACGGCCACGAGGTGCGCTACGCGGACGGGCGGGGCACCGAGCTGCCCCCGGGCGAGCAGGAGCCGATGCGCCCGGACACGATCTTCGACGTCGCGTCGATCACGAAGCTGTTCACCTCGATCGCCGTGCTGCAGCAGGTCGAGGACGGCGACGTGGGGCTGGACGAACCGGTCGCGCGCTACCTGCCGGAGTTCGGGTCGCACGGCAAGGGATCGATCACCGTGCGCCAGCTGCTCACCCACACCTCGGGATTGCAGGCCGAGGTGCGGCTGTGGAAGCTGCCCCCGGAGGAGCGGATCCCGCACGTCATGGCGCTGACCCCGGAACACCCGCCGGGCACCTCGTACGAGTACTCCGACCCGAACATGATCACGCTGGGCGTGCTGGTCTCCCGCGTCGCCGGGGAGCCGCTGGACCAGGTCGTGCGACAGCGGATCACCGGGCCGCTGGGCATGGTGGACACCGGTTACAACCCGCCCGCCTCGAAGCGGCACCGGATCGCGGCCACCGAGTTCCAGGCGGATCCGCCGCGCGGCGTGGTGCGCGGCGAGGTGCACGACGAGAACGCCTGGTCGCTGGGCGGGGTCGCCGGGGAGGCGGGGATCTTCTCCACCGCGCACGACTTGGCGGTGCTGGGCCAGGCGCTGCTCAACGGCGGTGGCTACGGGGACGCGCGGCTGCTGGACGAGGACTCGGTGGAGCGGATGCTCACCGATTTCAACGGCGCCTTCCCCGGCAACGCGCACGGGCTGGGCTTCGAGCTGGACCAGCGCTGGTACATGGCCGGGCTGAGCGGTCCGGCCTCGGCGGGTCACACCGGCTACACCGGTACCTCGCTGGTGCTGGACCCGAGGTCGCGCTCGGTCGTGGTGCTGCTGACCAACCGGGTGCACCCCTCCCGCGAGTGGGGCTCGAACAACGAGGCGCGGCAAGCGATCGCGCAGGGGATGGCGGAGTCGATGGCGGTGCGCCCGTCGCGGGGCGCGCAGCAGTGGTCGGCGCCCGCGACCGCACCGGCGGAGCTGACGACCTGGGAGCTGGGTCCGGTCGCGGGGCCGGTGCAGGTCTCCTTCGACGCGTTCGTGGACACCCAGCGCGACGGCGACGGCGCCGATCCGCTGATCGTCGAGACCAGCGCGGACGGCGGCGCGTCCTGGCGGCCGGTGCGGGTCACCGCGCGCGGCGACGGCGCGCCGGAGGGCCCCCAGCAGGGCCTGGCGGGCGCCGGGCACCGGGCGTGGTGGGAGGTCGAGGGCTTCGCGGACGCGCGGCCGGGCGAGCGGCTGCTGCTGCGCTGGCGCTACGCGCCGGACGCGCGGTACACCGGCCGGGGCGTGCAGGTGGACGGGATCGAAGTCGCGGACCGCGACCGCACGCTGCTGGACGGGGAGCTCGAACCGGGCGCGTTCACCGCCGAGGGCTGGCGTCTCACCGAGCGCTGATCCGCGGCGCCGGGCCGAGCGGCGGCGGTGGAACCCCGGTCGGCGCGCGGCGGTGATCGGCTCACGACCGCACCGGGGCGCGCGTGCTGCCCGGCGATTCGTCCCGCCGCCGGGTCAGTTGCTCTCCGGGCCGGGGAGGTGCGGACCCAGATGTCCGATGTGGATGGACGCGGTGGCGCCCCTGCTGTCGTCGACGTAGTGCAGCCGCGGTGCCACCCCGCCCCCGCGGTCGATCCGCACGTGCGCGCCGAAGAAGGCGTGCCCGGCGGGTTCCACCTCCGCCGGGACCGGGAAGGTGCGGGCGGTGCGGAAGCGCGGCGTGTTCACCACCAGCTCGCTCTCGCCGGAGGCCACCAGCGCCGGGCTGATGCCCCGCTCTCCGCCGTGCGCGCGCACGTAGTGCGCGAAGCCGCGGAGGTCGGCGCGCCCCGGATCGGCGGCACCGGCGCGGTCGCGGGCGTAGGAGTCCAGCAGCACCAGCACGTTCCAGGTGCGCCGCAACCACTGCCCGCTTCGCCGGTGCCCGTCCAGGGCGGACGGATCGACCTGGGGACCGAAGCGCAGCGCGGGCAGCTCGCGGCGGGCGGTGGCGAGCAGTTCGGCGAAGGTGGCGTGCTCGGGGACGGGTTCGGGCGGGGCCGCGTCCGGCCCCGGTTCCGGGCTGCCGAGGCGCTCCAGCTCGGCGACCCGGTGCCGCAGCCGCAGCAGCTCGTCCTCGGCGGCGTCCAGCTCCTCCGCGTGCAGCGCCGCCTCCAGCTCGGCCTCGCGGGCCGCGCGGACCGTCGCCAGCACCGACCCGGAGCGCAGCGCCGACTCCGCCTCGTCGCGCTGCCGCCGCAGCCGCCCGGCCAGCTCCGCGAGCCGCCGCCGGGAGCGCTCCGCCCGCCCGGCCCGGTCCCGGAGGCGCCGCAACCCGGCGCGACGCTCGGCCAGCTCCGCCGCCGAGGAATCCGCCCGGTCCCTGGCCAGCTCCTCCTGCCGCGCCGCGGTGCCGAGCCGGTCGCGCAGCACCCGGGCCCCGCCGTCGTCGGCGGCGGGCAGCCAGCGCAGGGCGCCGCCGCGCGTGCCGGGGGCGACGCGGCGGTCGTGCATCGGGTCCACCAGCAGCGCGCGCCACGCCCCACCGGTCATCCGGATGGCACCGCCCGCGCGCCAGGAGCTCACCCGCAGCGCGATGTCCACCAGCTTCCGCCACTCGCCGGGGCGTCCGAAGCGCTCCCCCGGCACCACCGGGTCGTCGAGGTGCGGCGCCCACCACGACGGCAGGTAGAGCCGGGCCGCGCGGGCGGGCAGCCACCGGTCCTCGGGGAGCAGCGCGTTCACCCGCTCCCGGACCGAGTCGTCGACGGGCAGCAGGCCGCACAGGCCCTTGGTCGCGGCGCGGAAGCGCAGCAGCTCCGGCGGCATCGGGCGCGCGAGGTCGCCGTGGAAGACCAGCACCGGCGAGTCCCGCACCCCGCCCGCGAAGGTGTGCACCAGGAACTCCACGTCCTCCAGGCCCACCAGCGGGTTCTGCTCGGTCAACGAGTAGGCGCCGCGCGGATCGCGCGGGTCGTGCTCCAGCAGGCCGAGCCGCTGCACCGGGGACACCTGGTCGCGGATCGACCAGGGTCGGGCGGCCTCGGCGTGCACCCAGAACGCGGTCTCCGCGCCGGGGCCGCGCGCCACCACCAGGGCCGCGCGGACCGCGGTCGAGCCCCGGCCCCAGGACGCCCGCCAGCGGCGCGGCAGCCCGGACTCGGCCTCCTGCCCGGCGTCGATGAGCCGCAGCTCGCCCGCCTCGTGCGCGCGCAGCAGCCGGTCGCCCAGGTCGGCCGCCGAGGACGCGGCGTGCCCGGCCGCGCAGAACGCGGTGCGGGGCAGGGGTTCCGGGGCCGAGGGCTCGGCCCCCGGGACACCGGGGTCGGCCGGGATCACCGCGCACCGCCCGCGAGGTCCGGGCCGACGTGGACGTGCACCGCCGCCGTCGGGCCCGCCGTGTCGTCGAGGTAGTGCAGCAGGATCGCCGGTTCGCCCGCGTGGTCCAGCCGCACGACGCCGTCGAACACCGCCCAGCCGGACGCCGCCAGTTCAGCCGGGACGCGGAAGGTCGCGGCGGCCGGGTCCGCGCGGCCCAGCGCGAGCGGCGGGATTCCTCCGGCCCGCAGCCGCGCGGCGGGCGCGCCGTCCGGCTCGGCGGCGTAGGCGGCGAGCAGGTCGAGCGCCTGGGCGCACCGCCGCGCCCGCGCCGGGTCGAGCTCGTCGATCTCGGCGAGCACCTCCGGCCCGAACCGCAGTCCGGCGGGCTCGGACGGCGTCGGCACCTCGTCGGGCACGGTTCCGGCGCGGGCGAGCAGCCGAGCCTCCCTGTCCCGCAACCGCTCCAGCTCCCGCTCGCACTCGTCGAGCCGGTCCGCGCGGACGCGGCTCAGCCGCCGCGCGGCCTCGACGCGGTGGCGGGCGAGGCCGAGCGCGGTGCCCGCGAGCCGTTCCCGCGCCGCGTCGCGCTGCGCCCGCAACCGCAGCGCACCGCCCGCGAGCCTGCGCCGGGAGAGCTCCAGCGAAGCCAGCCGCGCGGTCGCGCTCCCGAGCTCGGCGTCCAGCTCCTCCAGCTCGCCGGAGCGCCGCGCGACGACCTCCCGGGACTCCGCCTCGCGTGCGGCGGCCGACTGGATCCGCTTGCGCAGCGCGGACTTGTCGCCCTCGCCCGCGAACCAGCGCTCGCCCGCTCCGACCGGCGAATCGGCGACCCGCTCGTCGTGCCAGCCCCCGGCGAGCAGCAGCGACCACAGCTCGGCGTCGGCGGTGGCCGAGCCGGGCTCGCGGCGCCGCGCGATCCGCAGCGCCAGGTCGGCCAGCGCCGGCCAGGCCGCGGCGGACTCCGCCTCCCCTTCGGACAGTTCGGGATCCGATTCGGCCGACCAGGGTCCGGGCAGGAACAACCGGGCGCCGCGCCACGGGATCCGCTGCGGCGCGGGCAATTCCGCGTCCAGCCGCCGGGCCACCTCGTCACCGACGAACACCGCCACCGCGCAGCCCGCCGTCGCCGCGCGGAACTCCGCCGCGGGACGCGGCACCGCCAGCGGCGAACCCGGTTCCCGGTCCAGGTGGCGGACCAGCACGGCGGTCTCGCTCCGCCGGTCCCGAACAGCGGCCAGCAGCCCGGGCAGGTCATCGGGATCGTCGCGCACGGTGGATCCGGTGACCGCGAGCCCGCTGCCCGGATCGGCCAGCGGGAACCGGGCCAGGCCGGCGCGGATCAGCGGGGACGGGATTCCCGCGCCCCACCCCGCCGGGCATCTTGCCGCGAACCAGACCCTCGCCTGCTCCCGGCCGCGCAGCAGCGCGAGCACCGCCGACACCGGGCCCTCCGGCCGCTGCCAGGTCATCCGCCAGCGCCGGGGCGTCGCCGGGTCCGCCGGATCCAGCGCGCCCCGGTCGTGGAGCCGCAGCGCGCCCGCCTCGTGCTGCTGGAGCAGGAACTCCGCGTGGTCGGCGAGGGGCCCCGCACCCCACCCGGTCGCGCAGAACAACTCGGCGCCGAGGTCAGCTGACCCGCCCATGTCACCCCGTTCCGCGCCGCTCGCGTCCGCACGCAGCGTAGCGAACGCGCGGGCCGCCCCGGTGGCCGCCGAAGACCGCCCACTCGCGGGCCGACGTTTCAGCGCGCCGGGCGCGACAGCTCGGGAGGAACCGGAAAAACCCGCATTGACCTGCGCAGATCGAGGTTAGTAAGTTTCCCACATGGCCATTGACGACGTCCCCGCCGGAGTCGGCTCGTCCAGCCCGCTGGTGCGGATCCGCTCCCTGCTCCCCGGCCTGGCCAAGGCCGAGCAGCGGGTCGCCCAGGTGGTGCTGGACGCTCCCGCGTCCATCGCGCGGCGCAGCATCACCGACGTGGCCGAGACGGCGGGCACCAGCGAGACCACGGTGACCCGGTTCTGCAAGGCCATCGGGGTCGGCGGTTACCCGGACCTGCGCATCGCGCTGGCCGCCGACACCGCCCGCACCTCGCCTCGGGACCGGGTGCTCGGCGGCGAGATCGAGCCGGGCGAGCGGCTGGAGCAGATCATCGACAAGGTCGCCTACGCCGACGCGAAGGCCGTGGAGGAGACCGCGGGGCAGCTCGACGCGGCCGAGCTGGGCGCGGTGGTCGCGGCCGTCGCGCAGGCCCGCCGGATCGACGTCTACGGGGTCGGCGCCAGCGCCTTCGTCGGCCTCGACCTGCAGCAGAAGCTGCACCGCATCGGGCTGACCTGCTTCGCCTGGTCGGACACGCACGCCGCGCTCACCTCGGCGGCGCTGCTGCGCGAGGGCGACGTGGCGATCGGCATCTCGCACACCGGGGCGACCACCGAGACAGCGGAGGTGCTGCGCGAGGCGGGCCGCCGGGGTGCGGTCACGGCGGCGCTGACCAACTTCAGCCGCTCCCCCATCACGGAGGTGGCCGACCACGTGCTCACCACGGCGGTGCGCGAGACCACCTACCGCTCCGGGGCGATGGCCAGCCGCATCGGCCAGCTCACCGTGATCGACTGCCTGTTCATCGGGGTGGCTCAGCACCGGATCGAGGACACCGAGGCAGCGCTGGAAGCCACCTACGAGGCGGTCGGCGGGCACCGGCTCGGCGCCCGCCCGGACCGCCGCAGGCACAAGGAGGACGGTCGATGAGCGGTGAACGACCGGCGGTGCGGGTCGACGCGCCTACCGAGCGCAGCAACGCGCGGACCAGGGACATCGACCTGCTGCCGACGCTGGACGTGCTGCGGATCCTCAACGCCGAGGACCGGACCGTGCCGGAGGCCGTGGGCCGGGCGCTGCCCGAGCTGGCGCGCGCGGTGGACCTGGCGGTGGCCGCGCTGCGCGGCGGCGGACGGGTGCACTACGTGGGGGCCGGGACCTCCGGGCGGCTCGCGGTGCTGGACGCCGCCGAACTCATCCCCACCTACAACGTGCCCGCGGACTGGGTCGTCGCGCACCAGGCGGGCGGGGTCGGGGCGTTCCAGAAGGCGGTGGAGAACGCCGAGGACGACGCCGAGGCGGGGGCGGCGGAGATCGGCGGTGCGGTGACCGGTGCGGACTTCGTGCTCGGGCTGACCGCCTCCGGGCGGACCCCGTACGTGCTCGGGGCGCTGCGCGCGGCGGGAGCGGCCGGGGCGGGCACGGCGCTGATGTCGTCGAACCCGGAGTCGGCTGGCGCCGCCCCGGCCGACGTGGTGATCGCGGTGGACACCGGCCCGGAGCCGGTCACGGGCTCCACCCGGATGAAGGCGGGCACCGCGCAGAAGCTGGTGCTCACCTCGTTCTCCACGGCCGTGATGATCCGGATGGGCCGCACCTACTCGAACCTGATGGTGAGCCTGCTGGCCACCAACGCGAAGCTGCGCGGCCGCACCGTGGAGATCCTGCGGGAGGCCACCGACGCCGCCGAGCCGGAGTGCGAGCGGGCGCTGGCCGCCGCCGGCGGCGATCTCAAGACGGCCCTGGTGCACCTGCTCACCGGTGTCGAGATCGCCCGCGCCGCCGAAGCCCTCGCCGCCGCGCGCGGCCAGGTCCGGGAAGCCCTGCGCGCCCTGACGTCCTGACCGCTGCCTCGTCCTCCGGGGCGGCTGCTCGGGCGAGCGGCGTGCTCAGGACATCCGGGTGGCGACGTGGCTGAAGGCGGCCTGGAGCAGGTCCCAGAAGCGGTCGGTGTCCAGCACCGTGGCGACCTCGGCGTTGCACCGCTGGGCGGGAGCGTCGAAGTCGGTGACCGTCATCCCGGTGGTGAACCGGCCGTGGAGCTCGACGTCGACCCGAGCGGGCACCGCGCGGAACAGGCCGGGGTCGATCGCGTAGGCGACCGCGCAGGCGTCGTGCACCGCGGGTCCCTCGTCCCGGTAGTGCGGGTGACTGCCGTAGAAGTCGAGGATCGGCGAGATCAGCTCGGCTTCGAGCCGTCCCAGCCCGCGCCACCGCTCGCGCACGGCGGCGACGGCCCTGGCCTGCGCGGTGAGGTCGAGGCCGATCATCACGGGACGCCAGCCGGCGCCGAACACGATGGCGGCGGCCTCGGGGTCGGCGAGGACGTTGAACTCGGCGGCCGGGGTGCGGTTGCCCCGGGTGTAGGAGCCGCCCATGATCACGAGCTCGCGGGCCCACTCGACGATCCGCGGTTCCTTGCGGACGGCGAGCGCGATGTTCGTCAGCGGCCCGACGGCCACCAGCCCGATCTGCCCCGGGGCGGCCGCGAGCGCGTCGACGAGGAAGTCCGCCGCGTATCCGGCGGAGGCGGTGCTCGTCGCCGCCGGCAGCCGCACCCCGCCGAGGCCGTTGCCCCCGTGCACCTGCTCGGCGACCACCGGCTCGCGCACCAGCGGCCGGTCGGCACCCGCCGCGACCGGCGCGTCCATCCCGTAGAACGCGCTCAGGCACCGCGCGTTGTTCGTGGTGTGCGCCAGCCCGACGTTGCCCGCCACGGTGGTGAGCCCGACGACGTCGAGGTCCGGGTTGCCGTGCGCGAGGGCGATGGCCAGCGCGTCGTCGATGCCCGGGTCGCAGTCGATCACGATCTTCTTCGGCACTGTCGCTCCTGCTCGGCGCTCTCGGGGCGGTCGGGGGTCAGGCCTCGACCGCGTCGGCGATGGACTTCGCTTCGCGGGCTCCGGCCTCGAGGGCGGAGCAGCAGTGCGCGATCCAGCGCGCCACGCCGTCCGGTTCGCCGGTGGCGAACGCCGCCGCGGCGGCCTCGTAGTCGGCCTGCCGCCGGAAGTACGCGACCTCCGGGACGACGAGCCCCTTCGGGTCCAGCCCGCTGCCGATCACGCTGAGCCGCGCGGCGGCGCGGGCCACGATCCCGTCGACCTCGCCGAACGGGGCGAGCGCGAGCAGCTCGCCGTGCACCACGGCCGCCTGCACCGGGCCGGGCACGCGGCCCTGGGCGCGGCCGCCCACGTCGGCGATGATCTGGGCGAGCAGGTCCAGCCGGGGCGCGACCGCCTCGTCGGCGCGCGGCCTGCCCAGGCGGTCCGGGTCGCCGGGCAGGTCGGCGGCGGCCAGCACGTGCAGCCGGGCCAGCGCCTGCAGCGGGGCGCGCTGCCAGGTCGGCAGCAGCGGCCCCAGCGCCTCGGCGACCCGCAGCGCACCCGCCAGCAGCGGATCGGTGACCTCGCCGCTCTCCGGGATCTCGGCGGCGCCCCCGGCGACCGCGGCCGAGGCCCGCGCGGCACGCACCGAGGCCTCCGCGCTCGTCGCGGGCCAGCCCCGGCGGTTCGCCGGGTGCCGGTGGATCTCGTCGATGGCCGCCCGCGCGGACGCGACCGCGTCGGTGACCCCGGGCAGCTCCAGCAGCGGGAGCAACGACTCTTGGGCACTCACGCCGCTGGACGCTACCCGGCGGTCGCGCGCGGACCGCCGGGGCCGCCCCGCGCCGGCGTGCGCACTCGGAGCAGGCCGACCGCCCGAACGGAGCCGTCCACTCGTCCGGGTGTGGGCAACACGATTGCAACGCGCGGGGCCGCAGCCTGCTCCGCAGGTGGCACGGCCCCTCCACCGGCCCGGAGCCCGGAAACGGCCGCGCCCGACGCGCGAGCCCTGTCGGAGTGAGCCGCGTCGCATTACGGTCTAGATGACATCAGGCGATACCCAGCAGGGAGGTTCCCCGCAATGAGCCAGCCCGACGGGCCGAGCAAGACCTTGGACAACCTGCTCTCCGAGAGCAGGACCTTCCCGCCGACGGCGGAGTTCGCCGCCGCGGCCAACGCCACGTCGGAGATGTACGACAGGGCTGCCGCCGACCGGGAGGGATTCTGGGCCGAGCAGGCCGATCACCTGCACTGGGATTCCAAGTGGGACCAGGTGCTCGACTGGTCCGGAGCGCCCTTCGCCAAGTGGTTCGTCGGTGGCCGGCTCAACGTGGCGCACAACTGCGCGGACCGGCACGTGGACGCCGGCCTGGGCGACCGGGTCGCGATCCACTGGGAGGGCGAGCCCGGCGACAGCCGCGCCATCACCTACGCCGAGCTGCAGCGGGAGGTCAGCCGCACCGCCAACGCCCTGGCCTCGCTGGGCGTCGGCGCGGGCGACCGGGTCGCGATCTACCTGCCGATGCTGCCGGAGGCCGTGTTCTCGATGCTGGCCTGCGCGCGCCTCGGCGCCCTGCACAGCGTCGTGTTCGGCGGCTTCTCCGCGGAAGCGCTGCGGGCGCGGATCAACGACGCTGAGGCGAAGGTCGTCATCACCTGCGACGGCCAGTACCGCCGCGGCAAGGCCGCCCCGCTCAAGGCCAACGTGGACGAGGCGGTGCGGGCGACGCCGAGCGTGGAGCACGTGCTCGTGGTCAAGCGCACCGAGACCGAGGTCGACTGGAACGAGCGGGACCGGTGGTGGCACGACGTCGTGACCCCGCAGTCCGACCAGCACACCCCGGAGTTCTTCGACTCCGAGCACCCGCTGTTCATCCTCTACACCTCGGGGACCACCGGGAGCCCGAAGGGGATCCTGCACACCTCCGGCGGCTACCTCACCCAGGCCGCCTACACGCACCGGAACGTGTTCGACCTCAAGCCCGAGTCGGACGTGTACTGGTGCACCGCCGACATCGGCTGGGTCACCGGGCACACCTACATCGTCTACGGGCCGCTGGCGAACGGCGCCACGCAGGTGATCTACGAGGGCACCCCGAACAGCCCGCACGAGGGCAGGCACTGGGAGATCGTGCAGAAGTACGGCGTCACGCTCTACTACACGGCGCCGACCACGATCCGCACCTTCATGAAGTGGGGCGCGGAGATCCCCGCCCGCTACGACCTCTCCTCGTTGCGGCTGCTCGGCTCGGTCGGTGAGCCGATCAACCCCGAGGCGTGGGTCTGGTACCGGGACACCATCGGCGGCGGCACCGCGCCGATCGTCGACACCTGGTGGCAGACCGAGACCGGGGCGATCATGATCTCGCCGCTGCCCGGGGTCACCTCGACCAAGCCGGGCTCGGCGCAGGTCCCGGTGCCCGGCATCTCGGCGAAGATCGTCGACGAGACCGGGGAGGACGTCGGCCCAGGCGGCGGTGGGCTGCTGGTGCTCGACCAGCCGTGGCCGGCGATGCTGCGCGGCATCTGGGGCGACGACCAGCGGTTCAAGGACACCTACTGGTCGAAGTTCGCCGACCTCGGCTACTACTTCGCCGGGGACGGCGCGAAGTACGACGACGACGGCGACATCTGGCTGCTGGGCCGGGTGGACGACGTCATGAACGTCTCCGGGCACCGCATCTCCACCACCGAGGTCGAATCGGCCCTGGTCTCGCATCCGACCGTGGCCGAGGCCGCGGTGGTCGGCGCGAGCGACCCCACCACCGGGCAGGGCATCGTCGCGTTCGTGATCCTGCGCGGCAGCGCGGCCGATGAGGCGGGTGGGGAGGCGGCGCTCAAGGTGCTGCGCGACCACGTCTCGCACGAGATCGGCCCGATCGCGAAACCGCGGCAGATCATGGTCGTGCAGGAGCTGCCGAAGACCCGCTCCGGCAAGATCATGCGGCGCTTGCTGCGGGACGTGGCGGAGAACCGGGAGGTCGGCGACGTCTCGACGCTCGCGGACTCCTCGGTGATGGACCTGATCTCGAAGGGGCTGAACAAGTCCTCCGACGAGTGACCGACCTCGTTCCGGGCCCGGCCCCCGAGGGGGTCGGGCCCGGTCGCGCCCGCTCCGGGGAGATCTTCGACACCACGCTGCGGTCCTGTTCGGACTGCTAGGGTTCCGCCAGGTGTGCCGGGAAGTCTGGTCGGCGAGGTGCCAGTGTGCCCAACGGCCGGGGAGGCTTCCCGATGACCTACGACCCGAACGCTCGGCGGAACGCCCGCGCTAAGTCCTTCAACTTCGCCGAATACCTGCGGACCGAGACCATCGGCGGGTTGATCCTGCTGGCCGCCACCGCGCTCGCCCTGATCGCGGCGAACTCCCCCGCGAGCTGGCTCTACATCGGCGTGCGGGAGCTCTCCTTCGGGCCGTCCGCGCTGCACCTGGACCTCACCGTCGGGGAGTGGGTCAAGGACGGGCTGCTGGCGATCTTCTTCTTCGTGGCCGGGCTGGAGCTCAAGCGGGAGCTCGTCGTCGGCGAGCTCGCCGATCGCCGGACCGCGACCCTCCCGGTGCTGGCCGCGCTCGGCGGCATGGTGGTGCCCGCGCTCCTCGCGCTCGCGATCGGGCACGGCGCCCCCGGCATCGGGCAGGCCTGGGCGATCCCGGTCGCCACCGACATCGCCTTCGCGCTGGGCGTGCTGTCGCTGACCGGCTCCGGGATGCCCGCCGCGGCCAGGGTGTTCCTGCTCAGCCTCGCCGTCGTGGACGACCTCGGCGCCATCGTGGTGATCGCCGTGCTGTTCACCGACGGGCTGAGCCTGCTCGCGCTGCTCGTGGCCGCCGCGTTGTGCGGCGCCTACTGGTTCGCGCAGCGCAAGCGGATCACCACGCCCTTCCTCTACGTCCCGCTGGCGGTGGCGGTGTGGGTCGCGGTGCACAGCAGCGGCGTGCACGCCACCATCGCCGGGGTCGCGCTCGGGCTGCTGACCCGGGTGCGGACCGACCCCGAGGAGACCGCCTCGCCCTCGATGCGGCTGGAGCACCGCCTGCAACCCTGGTCGGCCGGGCTGATCGTGCCCGTGTTCGCGTTCTTCGCGGCGGGTGTCCCGCTGAGCGGGGAAGCGCTGGGCGGGGTGTTCCAGGACCGGGTCTCGGTGGCGGTGATGGCCGGGTTGTTCGTCGGCAAGTTCGTCGGAATCCTCGGCATCTCCTACCTCGCGGTCCGGCTCGGCCTCGGGGCGCGTCCCACCGGGGTGACCTGGCGGGACCTGTCCGCGCTCGCGATGCTCGGCGGGGTCGGGTTCACCGTCAGCCTGCTCATCGCCGAGCTCTCGCTGAGCGGGGACGCCGCCGAGCGCGCCAAGACGGCCGTGCTCCTCGCCTCCGCGTTGGCCTCGCTGATCGCCTCGGCGATGCTGCTGCGCCGCGGCAGGCGCGCGGCCCGCGCGGAGAGCTGATCGACCGCGGGAGATCACCCGCGGATAACGCCACGGGAGTCTCAGTCGGTCACCGCTGAGGCGGCGTGGCACGATGTCGGGCGTGAACAGCGCCAAGAACACCCAGCACGACAGCGACGGCGCAGCCTGGTCGGCCGTCACGTCCCTCCCGTTGTCCGAAGAGGGCACCGGCGCGGGCGGCGAGCAGTCCATCGGCTCCCTCGTGCGCGATGCGACCGCGCACCTGTCGACGCTGGTCCGCGCGGAGATCGAGCTCGCGAAGTCCGAGATCGCGGGCGAGGTGAAGAAGGGCGTCCGGGGCAGCGTCTACTTCGTCCTCGCGCTGGCCGTGCTCGGGTTCAGCACGTTCTTCCTGTTCTTCACCCTGGCCGAGGGCATCCACGCGCTCGGCATCTGGCGGTGGGCGTCGTTCGGGATCGTGTTCCTGCTGATGCTGCTGGTCGCCGGCCTGTTCGCGCTGCTCGGCTACCGGCGGGTGCGCAAGATCCGGGCACCGCAGCGCACCATCGCGACGCTCAAGGACACCAAGCAGCTGGCCCGCAAGCGGAACCAGGACGAGGCCGAGGCCCTGGAGGGCTAGTCCGCGGCCGCGACACCGACGCGCACCCGCCGATCTCCGGCGGGTGCGCGTCGTCGTTCGGGGGCGAGCTCGGAGTCCACCGGCCGAGCTCGCGGGGCGCGCGGTCCGGCGACCGGTGTCGCCGCGCGGACCGCCGGGTCAACCGCCGGTGCAGTCGCCGGTGGGGACGGGCTCGGTGAGGGACGAGGACTCCGCGACCTCGTCGGCGACCTCGTCGGCGGTGAGCGCGAAGCCGGTCTCCGGATCGTCGACGGCGGCGCCGAACACCACGCCCACCACGTCGCCCTCGGGATCGATCAGTGGTCCGCCGGAGTTCCCGCTCTGCACCTTCCCGCGCACCGTGTAGACGTCGCGGACCACGGTGTTCTCCTCGTAGATGTCCGGTCCGCGCAGGTGGATCCGCTGCCGCAGCCGCCCGGGCGAGGCCGTGTACGGGCCGTCCAGCGGGTAGCCCAGCGCGATCACGCTGCCGCCGGGCGGCACCTCGGCGCGGTCCAGCGGCATCGCGTCCGCGTCCAGGTCCGGCACCGCCAGCACCGCGAGGTCCGTCTCGGGGTCGAACATGACCACGTCGGCTGCGAACTCGCCGCGCCCCACCTCGATCGCGACCCGGTCGGTCCCGGCGACCACGTGCGCGTTCGTCATCACGCGGTTCGGGGCCACCACGAAGCCGGTCCCCTCCAGGGCGCGCGCGCAGGAGGACGCCCGGCCGCGCACCTTCACGACGCTGGTCTGCGCGTTGCGCACCACGTCGCCACCGACGAGGCTCTGGTCCGGCGGGTCGATGGCGGCGACCGGGGTGCGCGAGAACGGCTCCAGCGCGTCCGGGAAGCCGCTCACCCCGAGCATCCGCCGCAGCTCGTCGGGCAGCGCCTTCACCGCGGAGGGCATCACCGCGTCCACCTGGGTGAGCACCTTCGACCGGGTGATCGCCGAGGCCAGCCCGGGCATCGCCGAGGCCGAGGTGAACGGCAGCGCCACCAGCCAGGCCACCACGAACACGGCGATGCACTGGAGCACCGCGCCCAGCACGTTGTCGACGCCGGTCAGCTTCGGCGAGGTGATCCGGTCCCGCAGCTCCCTGCCGGCCCACATGCCGAAGGTCTCGCCGAAGGCCACCAGCAGCACGACGATGCCCACGCCGAACCCGATCCGGGCGGGCTGGCTGTCCAGCCGCTCCAGCAGCAGCGGCGCCACCCGCAGGCCCACGATCGCGCCGACGAACACGCCGAGGAACGAGAACAGCGCCGTGACCAGGCCGTTGCGCGCGCCGGACACGGCCGCCAGCAGGGCCAGCGCCACCACGAGCAGATCGACCCAGTTCACCGAACACCCCTCCTCCGCACCGCGACCCCGCGCGGTCCGGCCCGATCAGTCGTCGAAGCCGACCTCGGCGGCCGCCTCCGCGGCGCGCCAGGCCTCCTCCAGGTCCAGCACGTCGACGTCGTTCCAGCCCGCGCCCCAACCGCCGAGGTCGAGCACGCCGGACAGCAACGCGCCGGTGAAACCCCAGACCAGCATCCCCGGCACGAGGAAGGCGGGGCCGGGCCGCCCGCTGCGCAACCGCACCCGGATCCGGTTCGCCGGATCCACCAGCCGGGACAGCGGCACCCGGGCCACCGCCCGAGTCTCCCCGAGGTCCACCGGGGCCACCGGGCACGGCCGCGACCAGTGCGCCAGCACCGGAGTCACCCGGAACCCGCTGTGCGCGACGTGCAGCTCCGGCAGCGTGCCCAGCGGCCGCACGCCCTCGGGCAGCACGCCGACCTCCTCCCGCGCCTCGCGCAGCGCGGCCGCCACCGGGCCCTCGTCGGTGTCGTCGATGCCTCCACCGGGGAAGGCGACCTGGCCGGGGTGCGAGCTGAGCCCGTCGGCGCGGCGCAGCAGCAGCACGTCCGGCCCGTCGGCGAACAGCACCAGCACCGCGGCCGGGCGGGCGGAGCGCGGCGCGCGCAGGCGGGGCCAGCCGAAGTGGCCTTGGTCGACCTCGGCGCTGCGGCGCACCAGGGGGCGCAGCCACTCCGGGGCGTCCGCCGGGCTGACCGGCAGATCCGTCACGAGCGTCCTCCCAAGGTGCGGCGGACGGCGGCGTCGACCGCGTCCCCGGACTCGAAGACCTCCGGCGGGTCGATCCGCCGGATCTCGCCCTCGGCGGTGACCACGAAGCTCGCCGGGAGCGCGTTCGGCACCCGCAGCGCCTGCCGCACCGCGCCCTCCGGATCGTGCACGTTCGGGAACCGGACGCCGAGGGAGCGGAGCAGCTCCAGGCCGTCCGCCTCGTCGCTGCGCACCTGCACACCCAGCACCGGGATCGCCCCCGGGCGGTGCGCGTAGTCCTGCAGCGCGGGCAGCTCGGTGCGGCAGGGCGCGCACCAGGTGGCCCACACGTTGATCAGCGCCGGCCGACCGGCCAGCGCCGCGCCCACGTCGGCCGGAGCGCCGTCGGCCAGGCAGGTGCCGGTCACCCCGGCCAGCCGCTCGGGGCCGCCCGGCGACGGGCTCGGACAGGGTTCCAACCCGGTGCGCAGCGCCGGGTCCACCGGCGGCGCCGCACGCTCCGGTCCGGGCGGGGCAGCCCGCGAACCGATGTCGCCGGAACCGCCGGGCCACAGCGCGACCGCGGCCAGCACGGCCAGCACGAGCACCACGAGGGTCCACTGGATCTCGCGGCGGAACTCGCGCACGCTCACGCGTCCGGCTCCTTCGCCGCGGCCCGCTCGATCGTCGCCTCGTCGAGCTCCCCGGCGATCCCGGCCAGCTCCAGCAACCGGGGCGCCTCCGGGCCGCGGACCAGCTTCGCCGCCGCGACCGGCTCCTCCGGTCCCGCTCCGAACGCGGGGCAGTCCTTCGCCAGCAGGCACGCACCGCACGCGGGCTTGCGCGCGTGGCAGACGCGGCGGCCGTGGAAGATCACGTAGTGCGAGAGCATCGTCCACTGCTCGCGGGGGATCAGCTCACCGATCACGTGCTCGACCTTGACCGGATCCTCCTCGGAGGTCCAGCCCCAGCGGCGCACCAGCCGCCCGAAGTGCGTGTCCACGGTGATGCCGGGAACGTCGAACGCGTTGCCGAGGATGACGTTGGCGGTCTTGCGCCCGATCCCGGGCAGCTTGACCAGGTCCTCCAGCCGGTCCGGCACCTGCCCGCCGTGCTCGGCGACCAGGGCGGCGCCCAGGCCCATCAGCGAGTTCGCCTTGTTCCGGTAGAAGCCGGTGGAGCGGATCAGCTCCTCCAGCTCGGTCCGGTCCGCGCCCGCGTAGTCGGCGGCCTCCGGGTAGCGGGCGAACAGGGCCGGCGTGACCTGGTTGACCCGCTTGTCGGTGCACTGCGCGGACAGGATGGTGGCCACGGCCAGTTGCAGCGGGGTCTCGAAGTCGAGCTCGCAGTGCGCGTCCGGGTACCCCTCCGCGAGGGCGCGGACCATGCGCCGCGCCCGGCGAACCAGCCCGGTGCGGGTCTCGGTCCCGGCCTGGGCCGCGCTGCGCTTGCGCCGGGCCTTCCGCGCGGGTGACGAAGCCGCCGAGCGGTGCTCGGGCGCGGTGGCGGTGGCCGAGCGGGAGCCCGCCGTCCGCCCCGCCGGGGGTCGATGTGAGGATGATCGACCAGGCTGAGCCGGGTCGTGGTCTGGCTCGGGCACTCCACCAGACTACGGACCGGCGCGACCCCCGGACCCGACCCCGTCGACGGGGCAACCGACCCCCGGTTGCTGCCGTCTCGAAGGCATGAGCGAGGATTCAACCATCATGACTGCCTGGTTCGTTATCGTCGTGCCGCTAGTGATCATGTTCTTCACGCTCTTCATGGAGCGCGTGGAGGCACGCCTGCGGCACGTCGCGGTACAGGAGAACGAGGTTGAAGAGCTGCTGGAGAACGCTCGGCCCGATGAGGTCCGGGCGCTGTTCCGGCAGGGAATCGGACGTGCGCTGGAGCTGTTCCAGCTCCGCAGGGTGGGGCGCGCCGGTAAGCTGCGAACTCGCCGTTCCCGCGACCGGTCTTAGACTCACACTGGTAGTGATCGGCGGCACAGTCCGGTGACCGCGACGCGGGCACCGCTCGGAACGAGCCGCCGCGTCTCAACATGGAGGGACGAGGTGGACGAGACCCTGTCCAGGGCCGGCATCTTCCAGGGTGTGGAGCCGGCCGCTGCGGAGGCATTGACCCAATCGCTGGAACCGTCTGAGTTCCCGCGCGGACACGTCATCTTCGCCGAGGGCGAGCCCGGTGACCGGCTTTACATCATCCAGTCCGGCAAGGTGAAGCTCGGGCGCAAGTCCCCGGACGGCCGCGAGAACCTGCTCGCGATCATGGGTCCGTCGGACATGTTCGGCGAGCTGTCCATCTTCGACCCGGGCCCCCGCACCTCGACGGCCACCACGGTGACCGAGGTGCGCGCGCTGACGATGGACCGCGGCGCGCTCCGGCAGTGGATCGGCAACCGGCCGGAGATCGCGGAGCAGCTGCTGCGGGTCGTCGCGCGCAGGCTGCGCCGGACCAACGGAATGCTCGCGGACCTGATCTTCACCGACGTGCCCGGCCGCGTGGCCAAGGCGCTGCTGCAGCTCGCGCAGCGCTTCGGCAGCCAGGAGGCGGGCCTGCTGCGGGTCACCCACGACCTCACGCAGGAAGAGATCGCGCAGTACGTCGGCGCCTCGCGGGAGACCGTGAACAAGGCCCTGGCCGACTTCGCGCACCGGGGCTGGCTGCGCCTCGAGGGCAAGAGCGTGCTGATCCTCGACCCCGAGCGCTTGGCGCGCCGCGCCCGCTGAGCTCCGGCCGGCTCCGGCCGGTCGCCTCGACCACGCGCGTCGGCTGGCGGGTCCGCTTCCTTCGGACCCGTCGGCCGACGCGCGTTTTCGCGCGCCCGCACGACCCCGCTCGCGCCGAGTGCGCGCGCGGCGGCCGGATCAAGCTCCCGCGCCGGACACGTCGGGTGACCATCTGAGTGGGGGACGTTGTACCCGGTTTCCGGGAGGTCGCCGCGGGGCATACTAGTGCCACGGAGCACGGCGGCCGGGAGGGCGAATTCCGCGACTTCGATGCAACCCGCACCGAGTTCGCGACGTCTTACCAGTAGGAGGGCAGGGAACTCCTCCTTCCGCGGTGCGCGGAGAACGACCTCCGGAACGGGTTCGGGGCCGACCCGGAGGTTCTGGAAAGCGTGGTTGGTCGGGGGACGAGCCGCGCGAGCGAAAGGGCTGGAGCGTCGCGTCGGGGGCGACGCCCCAGCTCTTTCGCATGTTCGGGCCGTCCATCGGCTCCGGCCCCGCCTTCCCGCGCTCGCCCGGTCGCTTCCCGGGTGGCGGACGCGACCACCCAAATGACTGGTACTGCCGTACCAGAAGACGGATACTGGTACGCGTGTCCCACTCGATCACCCTCGCCGACTACCGCGCCGCGCTGCGCGCCCCCGGGGCCGCGGCCCCCGTCCTGACCTCGCTGCTCGGCAGGCTGCCGATCGCCATGATCGGCCTGGCCCTGCTGCTCTACGTGCAGAAGGAGACCGGCAGCTTCGCCATCGCCGGGCTCGTCTCGGCGGCGGAGCTGGTGGGGGTGGCCTGCGGGTCGGTGGTGCAGAGCCGGGTGATCGACCGGATCGGACCGACCCGCCCGATGGTGGTCATGTCGGGTGCCCTCGCGGTGCTGGTCGCAGCCGAGATCGCGGCCATCGAGGCGGGCGCGCCGGTCCTGGTGCTCACGGTGCTCGGGTTCGCCCTCGGCGCCAGCCAGCCGACCGTGGCTCCCGCCTCCCGCGCGCTGTGGGCCCGGCTGGTGCCGTCCGGGCCGGTGCGCGACGCCGCCTACTCCTACGAGGCGATCAGCATGGAGGTCTTCTTCATCCTCGGTCCCGGGCTCGCCGGGCTGCTGGTCGCACTTCCCTGGCCGGGCGCGGGCGTCGTCGCCGGGGCCGCGTGCATGATCGTCGGCAGCCTCGGCTTCGCCGCCACCCCCGCCGCGCGCGGGCTGCGGCCCGCGGGCGCGACGGCGAACGGCGACCTGCTCGGCGCCTTCCGGGCGCCGGGGATGCGCACGGTGGCGCTGGCCGCGCTCGGCTTCGGCGTGCTCGTCGGGTTCGTCGAGGTCGGCGTCCCCGCCTCGGCCGTGCGCGCCGGGGCGCCGAACGCGGGCGGCCTGCTGCTGAGCGCCCTGTCGGTGACCTCGGTGGTGTTCGGCGTGCTCTACGGGATGCGCCCCTGGCCGCGCCCGATGCACCTGCGCCTGCCCGCGCTGCTGCTCGGCTTCGCCGGGCTCGTGGCGCTGCTGGCGGTCCCGGGATCGCTGTGGGGGCTGTGCTCGGCGCTGCTGCTGGCCGGCTGCCTGATCACCCCGCAGTCCACGGCGCACTCGGTCGCCTTGGAGCGGGCCGCCCCCGCCGGGACCGAGACGGAGGCGTTCGGCTGGGTGGTCACGGCCGTGACGCTGGGCGCCGCGCTCGGGCAGTCGGTGAGCGGCCGGATCGTGGAGTCCGCGGGCCCGCCGACCGCGTTCCTGGTCGCTGGGGTGGTCGGCGCGCTGCTGGCCGTCGGCCTGTGGCTGCGCCGCGGCACCCTCGCGCCCGCCCCGGAGCCCGTCCCGGCGTGAGCTCAGCGCTCGCCGAGCTCCTCCAGGTGGGCGAGCTGGGCCCGCACGCTCCACTCGGCGGCGGGCCACACGGCCGGGTCCACCTCCGCGTAGACGATCTCCACGATCTCGCGGGCGGAGATCCCGGAACCGCGCTCGCGCAGCACCGCGCGGATCTGCCCGAGCCGCTGCTCGCGGTGCTCCAGGTAGCCCGCCGCCGCGGCCGCCACGTCCGGCAGCTCCGGCCCGTGGCCGGGCAGCGCCAGCACCCCGGCGCCCAGCTCCGCCAGGGCGCGCAACGAGCCCAGGTAGGAGCCGAGGTGCCCGTCCGGGTGGGCGACCACCGTGGTGCCCCGGCCCAGGACGGTGTCCCCGGTGAACACCGCCGAGACGCCCCCGTGCTCGGCGCGCAGGCACACCGAGTCCCGGGTGTGCCCCGGGGTGGCGAGCACGGTCAGCCGCACGCCCGCCGCGTCGAGGACCTCGCCGTCGACCAGCGGTTCCGCGCCCGAGCACAGCGCCGGGTCCAGCGCGCGCACCGGCGCACCGGTGCGCTCGGCCAGCTCGGCGGCCCCTTCGGTGTGGTCCTCGTGGTGGTGGCTGAGCAGGATCAGCGACACGGGCCCGTGGGTGAGGATCCGCTCCAGGTGCTCGCCGCCGGGTCCCGGATCGAGCACCGCGCGGTGCGGGCCCGCGCCGATCAGCCAGGTGTTGGTGCCGTCCAGCGTCATCGGCCCCGGGTTGGTGGCCAGCAGCACCGAGGCGAACGGCGTCACCGCTCGCCGCTGCCCGTAAGCGGGATGGGTCATCGGCCCCGCTCCTCGTAACCCGGCTCCCCCGGCAGCACCGCGCGCCACGCGCCGTCCCGGTGCACCAGCCGGGGCAGCACCTTGCCCAGCGAGCGCTCCAGTTCCAGCGCGGCGGGCAGGCCGTCGCAGGCGGCGATCTCGGACAGCGTCACCCAGGTCGGCGGCAGCAGGCCGCAGCGGCCCTGCCGCCAGTCCTCCAGCGCGGCCTCCGGGGTGCTCCAGTAGGCGTGCGCGGCCTCGGTGGTGACGCCGTCGGCGCGCTGCCCCTCGGGCATCGCGGCGACGAAGAACCGGGTGTCGTACCGGCGCGGCTCCTCCTCCGGGGTCACCCAGTTCGCCCAGGGCCGCAGCAGATCCGCACGCAGGACCAGCCCCGCGTCCGCGAGGAACGCCGCGAACGAGAGCTCCTTGGAGACCAACCGGGGTCGCGCGTCCGCGTACGGCCGGGTGTCCGCGACGACCGAATCCGGCGCGGGCCCGGCGAGCAGGACTCCGGATTCCTCGAAGGTCTCGCGCACCGCCGCGCACACCAGCGCCCTGGCCAGCTCCTCGGAGCAGCCGAAGCGGCGCGCCCACCAGCGCGGCGGCGGGCCGCTCCAGGCGATCGAGGCGTCGGCGTCGCGCGGATCCACGCCCCCGCCGGGGAAAACAGTCATGCCGCCGGCGAAAGGCATGTTCTTCACCCTGCGCTGCAGGAACACCTCCAGCCCCGGCGTTCCGTCGCGGAGCAGCACGACCGTGGCGGCGTCCTTGGTGGGAACCGGCGGGTCGGGTGGCTCCGGTGGGACGAACCCGGCTGGCAGCGTCAGATCCTCCGGAAGTCGCACCATGCCAGCCACCCTAAGCCGAACGGGGGCCGCGATCACCCCGCGAGAGCGGTGAAATCCGCTGCACCCGTGGACTTTTCCCCATCGCGGACCCGCTTTCCGGCCCCCGCGATCTGCACGATGATCCGGAGCCGGGGACGATGACCGCATGAGCGATGCACTTCGGGTCGGGATCGTCGGAGCGGGGCCGTGGGCGAGGCGCGTGCACGCACCCGGCGTGCACGGGCACCCCGGAACGCGCCTCACCGCCGTGTGGTCCCGGCGCTCGGAGGCGGCGAAGGAACTCGCCTACCAGTACGACGCGGACGTGGCCGACGACTACGACTCGCTGCTCGACGTGGTGGACGCGGTGGCCTTCGCGGTGCCGCCCGCCGTGCAGGGCGAGCTGGCCGTGCAGGCCGCGTGCGAGGGCAAGCACCTGATCCTGGAGAAGCCGCTCGCCGGGGACGTGCCGACGGCCGAGGCCGTGGCCGGGGCGGTGCGCCAGAGCGGGGTGGCGGCGCTGCTCATGCTCACCCGGCGGTTCGCGCCGGAGGTCCGGGACTGGCTGACCGGGCTGGGGCACCTGGGCGGCTGGACCGGGGGAACCGCCCAGTGGCTCGGGGGCGGGCTGCTGTCCGGGGACTACGCGACGACGCCGTGGCGGCAGGAGAGCACCGGGGCGCTGCTGGACGCGGGCCCGCACGCGCTGGACCTGCTGGACGCGGCGCTCGGCCGGATCAATCAGGTGCACCACGCCCGACGGGACCGGTCCGACCTGTGGCAGGTGGTGCTCGGGCACGCGAGCGGCGCGAGCAGCACGCTGTCGCTGTCGCTGCGGGTGCCGGTGCAACCGGCGCTCGTCGAGTTCACGCTGTACGGCTCGAACGGGAAGTCCCAGCTCGCCGGCCACCGGACCGCGGCGCACGAGTGCTACGCGCAGCTGCTCGACGAGTTCCTCGCCATGATCCGCTCGGGCCGCACCGCGCACCCCTGCGACGTGCGCCGCGGTCTGCACCTGCAACGCGTGCTGGACGGAGTCCGCAGAGCCGCCCTCTGATCCCGCGGACGGGTGCGCGGCCCGGCCACCCGCTGCCGCGGACCGACCGGGCCCGCTCCCGGGGGACGATGCGTCAGCGTTCGATGGGCGGGAAACCACCGGTGGCGGAGCCGGGCATGGTGTGGCCGCGGGCGTCCTGGCCCTGCGGCTTGCCGCCGACCGGTTGCGCCTGCTGCTCCCCCGGGCCACCGCGGTCCTGCTCCCGCTGGGCCAGCTCCTCGTGCAGCTTGCGCAGCAGGTTGCGCTCCCGGTCGGTGAGCTTGGCGTCCACCGCCGCCGGGACGCGGGTGTTCTTGCCGCCGCCCTCCTGCTCGCCGGGCTGGGCCCGCAGCTCCTCCGGGTTCACCGGGCGCTGCCGCAGCGTCGGCTCGCCGCGCTGCGCGGGCCCCGGCTCCGGTGCCGGCTCCGGCCGCCGCTGCGGCTGCGGCGCTGGGCGGGCCTGTTCGGCGCGGGCGGGTTCGGGGCGAACCGGCTCCGGCCGGACCGCGTCCGGGCGAGCGTGGTCAGGACGTGCCGAGTCGGCGACTGGATCGGGAACCGGGGCCTCGGCGCGTCTTCCCGGCCCCGTGGCTGGCTCACTCGGGACGTCTGCTCCCCCGCCGGGCTTGCTGCCCGCTGTCGCCCGCGGGGCCCGCGCGTGGTTCGCGGAGCCGCTGGGGATCGCCACCTGCGCGGCCAGGTCCAGGTGCACCCGGCGCGAGGTGGCCAACGCGTTGCGGTGGTACGGCGGGAGGTCCATCCCGCTGGTGAACACGTCCACCGAGCAGTTCACCCCGGCCCTGCGCAGCGCCTCCAGCAGCTGATAGCCGGTCGCGGTGATCGATCCGTCCGGCCCGACCTCGGCCAGCAGCACCCGCCTCGGCACCGCCCCGTAGGTGATGCCCGCCGGGGTGGTGCGCCACGTGCACCACAGCGCGCGCACCCCGGGCAAGCGGCCCGCGATCGGCGCCAGCGCGTCGACCAGCCCGTGATCCGAGCGGTCCGCCGCCTCGTGGTGCTCGCTGAACCGGTGTCCCTCGTCCTGGACGGTCTCCACCACGTGCAACCGGTCCGCGGGCGCGTGCGGCGAGCCGGCCTCGTCCAGCGAGCGGCGCAGGTTGTACTGCTCCGTCGAGGTGACCGGGATCCGTCCCGCCAGCAGGCAGCCCACCAGGAACTCGGCGGCCGCGGCGAGCTGCCCGATGCCGAGCATCTCGCGAACCGAATTGACGGCGTCGTCGTCCACCCGGCCCGTCAGGGCCAGCAGGAGGTTGTGCAGGCGTTCAACCGGCCCCGCACCCTCAGCGACGTCCACCACGAATGCCTCCTTCTACGGTGCCTGCACCGGCACCGTCAGCCACGATGTCCCACGAGTTCGTCGGCGCCCGAGCACACCAGAGTCGACTCGGCGAGCGCGGCGCGGTGGTATGCGGTCGGTTCCACCTCGGGCGGCAGCACTTCGACGCACGGCTCGGTGTCCCCCAGCGCGCGCAGGATGCGCTGCAGTTCGCTGGTGAGCTCGACGGGGTCCGCGGAGGCCGCCACCAAGATGATCCGCTTGGGCCGCGTGCCCGGCAGGTGCCGCCAGGAGCTGCGCGTCTCGCGCACGCCCTGCCTGCCGCGCAGCGTCGCACCGAGCACCAGCACGCCGGGGTCGCCCTTGTCGTCCACGTGGGACTCGGCGCGGAACGTGTAGCGGTCCGGCTCGCCGCCGGGCAGCACCGCGTGCACCGCGGACGGGTCGGCGCCCAGCGGCAGCAGCGTCTCCGCGAGCCTGCGGTGGTCGGCGTCGGTCAACGCGACCCGCTCGCGCACCAGGGTCGCGGGCAGCGAGCGCGCCACGACGTCGGCGGCACCGCCCGCCAACCAGTCCCGGTAGCGCCAGAGATGCCGGTCCGGCAGCCGTCCGGCAAGTCGAAGCAGCAACTCGTGGCACAAGAGGTCCGTTTCGCGTACCGCCACGTCGCCCCCTCCCAGCTTCGTTCGCTAGTCACCCGGCGCGAGCAATGCCCGCACCCCTCACGCCGCAAGCACTCGATCAGGGCAGACTCTCTCTCGCTGCGTAGCGATGAGCAAGCCCCTGGCGAACACTCGCCGGTATTAGTACCGCCATTCGGGTGAGCACACACTGATCACCCGAAGTAGCGACGCCCGCAGCGTACTGGTAGCGGGCGGGGTCGCGGGGCCTACCTCGCGCAAACCATCGGCCGCGCAGGACAGGCCCGGACGACGGGAGCCGCGGCACCCGTGGGCACCGCGGCTCCCCGCCTGCTCCGGGCCGCGCGGCCCGGTTCGCTCACGCCACTTCGACGATCATCTCGACCTCGACCGGGGCCCCCACCGGGAGCTCGGCGACGCCGACCGCGGAGCGGGCGTGCACCCCTGCCTCGCCGAAGACCTCGCCGAGCAGCTCCGAGGCGCCGTTGATCACCGCGGGCTGCCCGGTGAAGCCCTCGGCGGAGGCGACGAAGCCGACGACCTTCACGATCCGCACGATCGAGTCGAGCCCGACCAGCGCGTCCACCGCCGCCAGCGCGTTCAGCGCGCAGGTGCGGGCGTGCGCCGCGGCCTGCTCGGCGTCGACCTCCGCGCCGACCTTGCCGGTCGCGGCGAGCTTCCCGCCGACGAACGGCAGCTGACCGGAGGTGAACACCTGCGCACCGCTGCGCACCGCTGGCACGTACGCGGCGACGGGAGTCGCGACCTCCGGCAGCTCGATGCCCAGTTCGGCGAGCCGTTCCTTCCAGGCGCCCACGATCAGGACTCCTTCGCGCGCTTCAGGTAGGCGACGTGCTGCTCCCCGGTCGGGCCGGGCAGCACGGAGACGAGCTCCCAGCCGTCCTCGCCCCACTGGTCCAGGATCTGCTTCGTCGCGTGGGTCAACAGCGGTACGGTCGCGTACTCCCATTTGGTCATGGTCACCAGCGTAGGTACGGTCGGCGCTCCCGGCGCCGCTGGCCCGCTCCGCCCGCGCGCCCGCGCCACCGCGCTGATCACGTCGGTCCGGTCCGCCCTCGGCCGGACCGCGTCACGATCCCGCCGCCCGGCCGTCCCACCCGTGCCGGACGCGGCCGGAGCGCAGAACTGCGCAGGCCGCCCACCGCCGGAAACCCGCCGCACCTGAGCACTGCGCATCCGGGACTGAGCAGTTCCACCGATGCCGGAGCGGGAGACCGCTGCTACGTGCGGAAGACAGCACCCCCGCGGCCCGCCTACGCTGATCGCGTGACCGGATGGGACGCCGAACTCGACGACGCTCGGCTGCACATCGTCAGCGGCAAGGGCGGCACCGGCAAGACGACGGTGGCGGCCGCCCTGGCGCTGGCGCTGGCGACCGGGGGACGACGGGTGTTGCTGATCGAGGTCGAGGGCAGGCAGGGCATCGCTCAGCTCTTCGACACCGCGCCGCTGCCCTACTCCGAGGAGACGATCGCGGCCGCCCCCGGCGGCGGCGAGCTGCGCGCGCTGGCGGTCGACGCCGAGCCCGCGCTGCTCGAATACCTGTCGATGTTCTACAACCTGGGCTTCGCGGGCCGGACGCTCAAGCGGATGGGCGCGATCGAGTTCGCCACCACCTTGGCCCCCGGTCTGCGCGACGTGCTGTTCACCGGGAAGGTGAAGGAGTGCGTCGGGCGCACCGACGAGCGCGGCCGTCACGTCTACGACGCGGTGGTGCTCGACGCCCCGCCGACCGGCCGGGTCGTGAAGTTCCTCGACGTCACCCGCGCCATGGCGGACCTCGCCAAGGTCGGCCCGATCCGCGGTCACAGCGAGGGCGTGGTGCGGCTGCTGCACTCCGCGGACACCGCGGTGCACCTGGTGACGCTGCTGGAGGACCTGCCCGTGCGCGAGACGCTGGAGGCCGTGGCCGAGCTCGACGCCGCAGAACTCCGCCCCGGCGCGGTGCTGCTGAACCGGGTCCGCGACGGGCACCTGCCCGCCCGCTCGGTGGCCGCCGCGGCGGCGGGCCGGGTGGACGCCGAGCGGCTGCGCGCCGGCCTGGAGGCGGCGGGAGTGCACGCGGACCAGGAGCTGCTGGACGGGCTGGTGCACGAGACCGTGGAGCACGCGGTGCGCTCCCGGACCGAGCAGGACGCCCGCGAACGGCTGGCCGCCGCCGACCTGCCCTCGATCGCGCTGCCGGAGCTCACCGCGGGCATCGACGTCGCCGAGCTCTACGAGCTCGCCGAGATCTTCACCGAGCACGGCGTGGGGAGGTCGCGATGACCGCGCTCGACGTGGACGCGCTGCTGGACGACCCGGCGAACCGGATCGTGGTGTGCTGCGGTTCCGGCGGTGTCGGCAAGACGACCACCGCCGCCGCCCTCGCGGTGCGCGCCGCCGAGCGCGGGCGCAAGACGGTGGTGCTCACGATCGACCCGGCGCGGCGGCTGGCGCAGGCGCTGGGGATGCGGGAGCTGGACAACCAGCCGCGGCAGGTGGTGCTGGAGGACTTCGAGCCGACCGGCGACCTGAACGCGATGATGCTGGACATGCGGCGCACCTTCGACGACATGGTGCTCGCGCACGCCGGCCGGGAACGCGCCCGGCAGATCCTGGAGAACCCCTTCTACAAGACCATCTCCACCTCCTTCTCCGGCACGCAGGAGTACATGGCGATGGAGAAGCTCGGGCAGCTCGCCGCCTCCGGGGAGTGGGACCTGATCGTCGTGGACACCCCGCCGAGCAGGTCCGCGCTGGACTTCCTGGACGCGCCGCAGCGGCTGTCCACCGTGCTCGACGGTCGGCTGATCAAGCTGCTGTCCACGCCGGCGAAGGCGGGCGGCAAGGGCCTGCGCAAGATCGTCGGCGCCGGGTTCGGGATGTTCTCCAAGGCCGTCTCCGCCGTGATCGGCGGGCAGCTGCTGGCCGACGCCTCGGCGTTCGTGCAGGCCTTCGACTCGACGTTCGGCGGGTTCCGGGAGCGGGCCGACCAGACCTACCGGCTGCTGCGCTCCCCCGGCACCGCCTTCGTCGTGATCGCCACCCCGGAGGCCGACGCGCTGCGGGAGGCGTCCTTCTTCGTGGAGCGGCTGACCGCCGAGGAGATGCCGCTGGCCGGGCTGGTCGCCAACCGGACGCACCCGGTGTTCGCCGAGCTGACCGGCAGCCGGGCGCTGGCCGCTGCCGAGGAGCTCGACACCGCGGGCGGTTCGCCGCTGGCAGCGGCCGTGCTGCGGGTGCACTCGGACCGGGTCGCGGTGGCCGAGCGGGAGCGCCGGATGCTGGCCCGGTTCACCCGGGCGCACCCCGAGGTGGCGCTGGTGGGCGTGCCCGCGCTGCCCGCGGAGGTGCACGACCTCGCCGGGCTGCGCGAGATAGGACGCCGACTCGCAGTGGAATAATCCACTTTTCCCGGGCAGTGGAATTCGGGCGACGGACGCGCGCATTCCTGCCGGATAACGAGTTCGGCTGAACGAGTGAACCGGTTTCCGGGCGGCTCGAAAATCGAGCCGCCCGGCCCGTGCTCACGACGAGCGAATCAGCCCGCCTGGTACTGGTCGATGTCGGCGTAGTCGTCCCGCGCCGCTTCCAGGAGCTCGCGCCAGTTGCGGACTTCCGGGCGACGGCGCAACAACGCGCGCCGCTCCCGCTCGGTCATTCCGCCCCAGACACCGAACTCGATCTTGTTGTCGAGCGCCTCACCGAGGCACTCCGTCCGCACCGGGCAGCCGTAGCAGATCATTCGCGCTTTGCGCTGCTCAGCTCCCCTGACGAACAACTGGTCCGGATTCTCGTCCCGGCATGCTGCCTGAACCCGCCAGTCCCCCTGCTCGAACATAAGGCTCCCCCAGCTCCTCACTGGATCGTCGGCGACCGAATTTCGTCCGGAGCCCCCCGGCACCGGAAGCCGCGACGCGACTCGCGCCGCAACGATGCTGTCGCTGGACGTGGACGAACTTTAGAGCCCCCCGGTTCCACAACCAACCAAGGGTTGTCGCTCCGTTATCTTTGACCCTCATCACATCGGGGGGAACCGGCTGACAGCGGCGTGTTGCTGTCGGTAAAACCACTTAGTCTTGCCGTCGTGCGTGTCCGGGACAGCTTGCTGAAGCTCTTCGGTCTGTGTGTGCTCGCCGGAGTTCTGGTCGCCGGGATGCTCTTCCCGGCAGCCGGAGCTCTCGGGGTGGTGTCGAACCGCGCGGGCGACGCGGTGAACAACATCTCCTCCGAGCTGATGACGCAGGACCCTCCGCTGGTGACCACGATCACCGACCGCGTCGGATCTCCGATCGCCTACCTCTACGAGCAGAACCGGTCACCGGCCGCGCCGGACCAGATCTCGCGGTCGATGAAGGCGGCGATCATCGCGATCGAGGACCGCCGGTTCTTCGAGCACGAGGGCGTCGACTGGGCCGGGACGGTGCGCGCCGCGGTCACCAACCAGATGTCCGGCGAGATCGCCCAGGGCGCCTCCACGCTCACCCAGCAGTACGTGAAGAACTACCAGGTGCACGTGGCCGCGGCGAACGACCCGATCAAGCAGGCGAAGGCGACCGAGCAGACCCCGGCCCGCAAGCTCCGGGAGATCCGGATCGCGTTGCAGCTGGAGAAGCGGCTCGGCAAGGAGGAGATCCTCGCCAAATACCTGAACGTGGTCCCGTTCGGCAACCAGACCTACGGGGTCGCCGCCGCGTCCCGCGCCTACTTCGACACCACGCCCGACCGGCTCGACGTCCCGCAGGCCGCCCTGCTCGCCGGGATCGTGAACAGCCCGAGCGCGCTCAACCCGGCGACGAACCCGCAGGAGGCGAAGTTCCGCCGCAACCTGGTGATCGATGCCATGCAGGCCCAGCACCGCATCGACGAGCGCACCGCCGAGGACGCCCGCTCCGCCCCGCTCGGGCTGGTCGCTCCGCTGCGCACGACGCCGAACAACTGCGTCGGCGCAGGCCCGGCCGACGGGTTCTTCTGCAAGTACGTGATCGACTACCTGCAGAACGCCGGGTTCGCCGAGCAGGAGCTGCGCACCGGTGGCTACACGATCCGCACCACGCTGGACCAGCGGGCCACCAACGCGGCGAAGGAGGCCGCCGAGAAGCACGTCCCGAAGGACACCGACGGCATCGCGAACGTGATGGCCGTGGTCGAGCCGGGCAAGGACGAGCACCAGGTGCGGGCGCTGGTCGCCAACCGCGACTTCGGCAACGACGCCTCCCGCGGCCAGACCTCCTACGCGCTGCCCAGCGGAGTCGCGAAGTTCGGCGCCGGATCGGTCTACAAGGTGTTCACCGCGGCCGCAGCGCTGGAGAAGGGGATGGGGATCAAGAACACCATCCAGGCGCCGGGCACCTACACCTCCACCGTCTACCGGAACGGGACCAATCCCTACACCGTCGGCAACGCGGAGGGTGTCACGGCCGGTCCGCGGACCTTGCAGAAGGCCCTGGCCACCTCACCGAACACCGCGTTCGTGGCGCTGCAGGAACGGGTCGGGCTGAACGAGACGGTGGACATGGCGACCCGGCTGGGGATGCGGCAGACGCTGCTGCACTCGAACCTCAGCGGTGATCCGCTCGCGCCGAACGCGGCGAACGGGCCCTCGATGGGCGACTCGATCAAGGACAAGAAGATCGGCGCGTTCACCCTCGGCTTCGGGCCGACCAGCCCGCTGGAGCTGGCGAACGTGGCGGCCACCGTGATGAGCGGCGGCACCTGGTGCCCGCCGACCCCGGTCGATCAGATCGTGGACCGGCACGGCAACCCGATCTCGATCACCGAGGACCCCTGCGAGCAGGCCGTCGACGAGGGACTCGCGAACGCGATGGCCGTCGGCATGAGCCAGGACGACCAGGCGGGCGGCACCGCCTACGGCGCGGCGAACAGCGCGGGCTGGTCCCGGCCGATGGCGGGCAAGACGGGAACCACCGAGGCCCACCAGTCCGCCGGTTTCATCGGCGCCACCCCGCAGTACGCCGGCTCCGTGCTCACCTTCTCCGACGGCACCAAGCCGCAGGGCATCTGCGACAGCACGCCACCGAGGCTGTGCGGGGCCAACGGCGGCAACATCTACGGCGGCAAGGTTCCGGCGCGGACCTGGTTCGAGGCGATGGAGAAGATCCACCAGGGCCTTCCGACGATGCCGCTGCCCGAGGTCAGCGACCGGTACGAGAACGGCGGCGACGAGTTCCAGGTGCCCAACGTGGTCGGCATCAGCGCCTCCCGCGCGAAGCGCACCCTGGAGAAGGCCGGTTACGAGGTCGAGCAGCGCTCGGTCAACAGCGAGCGCCGCAAGGGGTTGGTGACCAGCCAGACCCCGCGCGGGTTCGCGCTGCCCGGAGAAACGGTGACGCTGTCGGTGAGCACCGGCTACGTCCCGCCGCCCTCGCCCGCGCCGAAGCCCCCGCCGCCCCCGCAGCCGCCGCCCCCCGGTGAGCCGGGACGTCCACCGGGCGGGGACCGGCCGGATCCGCCGTTCATCCCGATCCCGCCGGGCGTCTTCCCGCCGTGACCGCTGCCTACACTCGGCGGTCGTGACGGACACGCAGGTGGGCACGCGGCGCGCGCGGTCCCGGTACCGGTTGCTCCAGGTCGTCGAGGTCGAGCGGATCACCCCGCGGATGGTGCGGGTGGTGCTCGGCGGTGACGAGCTCGCCGACTTCGACAGCACCGGCAGCGACCAGCGGATCAAGCTCTGCCTGCCGCGGCCGGGCCAGCCGATGCCGCTGGGCAGGGACCGCGCCGAGGTGTTCGCGCTGCCGCGCGAGCAGCAGCCGAAGCAGCGGACCTACACGGTGCGGTGGTTCGACGCCGGGAGGCGGCTGCTCGCGATCGACCTGGTGGTGCACGAGCACGAGGCCCCCGGTTCGACCTGGGCGCGCGCGGTCCGGCCGGGCGATCAGCTCGTCGCGGTCGGACCGAGTCCCTCCTACCGACCGGACCCGGCCGCCGACCGCTTGGTGCTCGCCGGGGACGAGACGGCGCTGCCCGCGATGCTGGCGATGGTCGAGGAGCTCGGCGAGCACGCCCGGGTCCAGGTGTTCGCGGAGATCGCCGATGCCGCGGAGCGGCAGGCGGTGCGCACCCGCGCGGACGTGGCGTGGACCTGGCTGCACCGCGACGGGGTGCCTGCCGGGCGGAGTCCGCTGCTCGCCGATGCCGTGCGCGGCGCGGACCTCGGCCCGCGCCCCGACGTCTGGGTCGGCGCCGAGGCCGCAGCGGCCCACGAGATCCGCGAGCACTGCCAGCGCGAGCTCGGCCTCGACCGCCGCCGCGTCTACGCCCTCGCCTACTGGCGGCTGGCATGACCGCCGCACCGGCAGCGTGATCGGCGGGGGCGCCCGGGCACCGCGGGGCGGCCACCGGTCGTAGGCTGGGCGGCGTGAACAAGCTGGGTCGGATCATGCTCACCGGCGGCGCCTTGGGCGCCGCGACGTTCGGTTACGCCGCGGGCGTGGAGCGGAGGCGCTGGACGCTCCGCCGCGCCACGGTCCCGGTGCTCGCCGAGGGCGCCCCCGAGCTGCGCGTCCTGCACATCTCCGACCTGCACATGATGCCGAACCAGCGGTCCAAGCAGCGCTGGGTCGCCGCGCTCGACGAGCTCGCCCCGGACCTCGTGATCAACACCGGCGACAACCTGGCCCACCCGCAGGCGGTACCCGCCGCGCTGCGCGCCATGGGCTCGCTGCTGGACCGGCCGGGCGTGTTCGTGTTCGGCAGCAACGACTACTACGGCCCGAAGCCGAAGAACCCGGCGCGCTACCTGCTGCCCTCGGCGAAGACGAAGCGGATCCACGGCGACCCGCTGCCGTGGCGGGACCTGCGGGCGGCGATGACCGAGCGCGGCTGGACGGACGTGACGCACCGCTGGCACGACGTGGAGATCTCCGGCATCCGGATCCACGTGGCCGGGCTGGACGACCCGCACCTGAAGCGGGACAAGTACTCCAAGATCGCGGGCACCCCGCCGCAGGAGGCGCAGCTCCGGCTGGGCCTGACGCACTCGCCGGAGCCGAGGGTGCTCGACGCCTTCGCCGACGACGGCTACGACCTGGTGCTGGCCGGGCACACCCACGGGGGCCAGCTGCGGGTGCCGGGTTACGGGGCGATCGTGACGAACTGCGAGCTGGACCGGGCGCGGGCGCGCGGTGCGTCCACCTGGGGCGAGCGGACGCACCTGCACGTCTCGGCCGGCCTGGGCACCTCGCCCTACGCCCCGGTGCGGTTCGCCTGCCCCCCGGAGGCGACCCTGTTGACGCTGGTCCCGCGCTCGCGGGCCGGCTCGCCGAAGACGACCGGCGCCGTCGACAACCCCCCTTCCGGGGACCGCGCGAACATCCGCTAGACTTTGCTCAGCGGCGGACGAGCACCCGAGATGTTCGCCGTTGAGTGATCGGGGTGTGGCGCAGCTTGGGAGCGCGCTTCGTTCGGGTCGAAGAGGTCGTGGGTTCAAATCCCGCCACCCCGACAGGTAAAGGGCCTGGTCAGGACTCCGCAAGGAGTTCCGACCAGGCCCTTTTCTCGTGTCCGGGGCCTTGGGCGATGGGGAATCAGCTCTCCCCGCACGCTCCTCCAGGAGCTCGCCCGCGGAACCGCCCGGCTCCGAGCTGGAGGGGGCGGGTCCGCCTGACCGTCAGCCGGCGTTGGCGAGCGGCGTGATCCGGTCCAGCTCCTCCCCGAGGCGGTCCTTCTCGACCTCCAGGTCGTAGTGCTCCTGGAGGTTGCGGAAGAACCGCTCGCTGGTGCCGAAGCACCGGGCCAGGCGCAGCGCGGTGTTGGCGGTGATGCCGCGGTTGCCGTGCACGATCTCGTTGATGCGCCGGGCGGGGAGGCCGATGTCCTTGGCGAGCCGGTACTGGGTGCTGGCGAGGGGCTGGAGGAACTACTCGTCGAGGATCTCGCCGGGGTGGACCGGGGCCATGAGTTCGGTGTTCACCTGGTCCTCCTGTCAGTTGGTAGTCGACGATCCCCACGTCGCGGGGCGTCGCCGTTGCGCCAGTGGAGCAGGTGCGCCACTGCTGGTTGATGTGGATGCCGTGCTGCCCGGCTCGGTCGCCGTTGAGTTGTTCGAGCCGGTCGCCTGATGGGGCGCGGAGGTCGTTGATGCGTTCAGCGGCGTGCACCACGGTGAGCTCGCGCGGGGCGATCTCGGCGACCTTCGGGTCGAGCTGGCGCGCGTGTCGGCGGTGCCGCACCGCTTCGGTGTCCGAGTCCGCGCACGAGCTGAGGATCGTCCCGCAGCAGCGCGGCGCGTCAACAACGCGAGCCGTCGTCCTCGCCGGTGTTCTCCGCGCACCTTGGGGCTGGTCCGGCGGAAGGCGGGTTCGAGTCTCGCCGCGCGGTGCTCTCCACGGCGCGTCCGGCCTCGGGCCGGGTGGGGGTTTCGCCGTCGGCGCAGGGCCGGGGGCGGCGCGGTGACGGGGGCATCGGGCAGGATCGGCGAGGTGAGCGACTACCCAGAGGCGAAGATTCCGGAAGAGCTGTTCGACGACTCCGAGCGGGAGGCTCGGTGGCGGGCGCGGTTCAGCGCACCGCGGGTGTCGCTGCCCGACTGGGCTCGGGACGCCCCGCAGCGCAGCCTGTACGTCTCCAACGCCAGCGGTACCTGGGAGCTGTACGCGTGGGACCGGGAGACCGGGGAGCACCGGCGGGTCACCGACCGCCCGAACGGCACCTTCCACGGCACGCTGTCCGCGGACGGCGAGCAGGTGTGGTGGTTCGACGACACCGACGGCGACGAGTTCGGCTCGTGGGTGCGCGAGGGCTTCGCCGCGGATGGGTCCGGGGCCGTCCCGGCGCTGCCGGGCACGCACGCGGGTTACCCGGCGGGACTGGAGCTGGGCCCGACCGTGACCGGGGTGGGCATGTCCACCGACGACGGCGTCACCGTGTGGGTCTCGCGGGGCGGGAACGCGCCGGAGGTCGTCTACGAGCACGAGCAGGACGGCGGCCTCTCCGCGCTGTCCTGGGACGAGGGCCTGCTGGTGCTCTCCCACTCCGAGCACGGCGACAGCAGGCACCCGGCGCTGCGGGTGCTGCGGGTGGACGACGCCTCGGTGGTCGCGGAGAAGTGGGACGGACCGGGCAAGGGCCTGGACGCGCTGGACTTCGCCCCGGTGGCGGGCGATCCGCGGCTGCTGGTGCTGCACGAGCGGCACGGCCGCGAGGAGCTGCTGGTGTGGGACGTGCTCGCCGACACCGAGCAGGAGCTCGACCTCGGGCTTCCCGGCGAGGTCTCCGCGGACTGGTACCCGGACGGCACGGCGCTGCTGATCGCGCACACGCACCGGGCGCGGACCACGATGCACCGCTACGAGCTGAGCTCCGGGAAGCTCACCGAGCTGCCCACCCCGGCCGGGACGGTCGGCAACGCCTCGGTGCGGCCGGACGGCGCGGTCGAGTACTCCTGGTCCTCGGCGGCCACCCCGTCGCTGGTGCGGACGGTGCGCGCGGAGGGCACCGACGAGGTGCTGCTGACCCCGCCCGGAGACCGGCCGCCGGGCTCGCAGCCGGTCAGCGACGTGTTCGTCGCGGTGCCGCACGGTCCGAACGAGTCGGTGCACGCGCTGGTCTCCCGCCCGGCGGACGCCGGGGACGGGCCGCTGCCAACGGTGTTCAACCTGCACGGCGGGCCGCACGCTGCCGACGAGGACCGGTTCTCGGCGTACCGGGCGGCGTGGCTGGACGCGGGCTTCGCCGTCGTGGAGATCAACTACCGGGGTTCGACGGGCTACGGCTCGGCGTGGCGGGACGCGATCGAGGGCCGGCCGGGGCTGACCGAACTGGCCGACGTGGCGCTCGTGCACGACTGGGCGCTGCGCGAGGGGCTCACCACGCCCGCGCGGAGCGTGGTCGCGGGTGCGTCCTGGGGCGGTTACCTGACGCTGCTGGCACTGGGCACCCAGCCGGAGCGGTGGGCGGGTGGCGTCGCCGGGGTGCCGGTGGCGGACTACGTCTCGGCGTACGCCGACGAGATGGAGCCGCTGCGCGCCTACGACCGGGCGCTGTTCGGCGGTTCGCCGGAGGAGGTCCCGGAGGTGTACTCCGAGTGCTCGCCGCTGACCTACGTGGACGAGGTCCGGGCGCCGGTGCTCGTGCTGGCCGGGGACAACGATCCGCGCTGCCCGATCCAGCAGATCCTGAACTACCTGGACCGGTTGCGGCAGCGGGAGGTGCCGTTCGAGTTCTACCGCTACGACGCCGGGCACGGCTCGCTGGTGGTGACCGAGACGCTGCGCCAGGTCGCCGCGGAGATCCACTTCGCGCGGCGGGCCGTCGGGCTGGTCTGATCCCCCGGCTCGCCGGGCTCCGGTCGTTCCGGCCGGAGCCCGGCGTCCGCCCAGCACGAGCAGGGGGCCGACGAGCCGGCACGCGGCCGTCGGGGGTGCGCGTACTCACGTCCGGCAGGGCGCGTTCCGACCGGACGCGCACGACGCGGCCGACGCCTCCGCCCGGGCGCCCGCGGGCTCGGTGACCCGCGGGCGTGATTCTCGTCGCGCGCGCAGTGGCGCCCAGCGCGGAATACCTGCGCGTGCAAGTGCGTAGCTCAAGGCATGAGCCATCTCTTCGATCCGATCAAGCTCGGCGACACCGAGATCCGCAACCGCGCCTGGGTCTCCCCGATGTGCCAGTACTCGGCCGTGGACGGCGTGCCCGGCGACTGGCACCTGGTGCACCTGGGCCAGTTCGCCACCGGCGGTGCGGGCCTGGTCATGGCGGAGGCCACCGCGGTCGTCCCGGAGGGCCGCATCAGCGCCGCGGACACCGGGCTGTGGAACGACGAGCAGGTCTCCGCCTGGCGCCGGATCACGGACTTCCTGCGCGCGCAGGGCGCGACGCCCGCCGTCCAGCTGGCGCACGCGGGCCGCAAGGCTTCCACCACCGCGCCCTGGGAGGGCGGCGGCTCGCTGCCCGCGGCCGACGGGGGGTGGGAGACCGTGAGTTCCACCGCGCGGGCGTTCGGCGAGTTCGCCGCGCCGCGCGCGCTGACGGAGCGGGAGGTGGCGGAGCTGCCGCGGCGCTTCGCCGAGGCCGCGCGCCGCTCGGCCGAGGCGGGCTTCGAGGTGGTGGAGCTGCACTTCGCGCACGGTTACCTGGCGCACCAGTTCTACTCGCCGCTGATCAACGACCGGACCGACCGCTACGGCGGGGATTTCGAGAACCGGGTGCGCGTGCTGCTGGAGATCGTCGACGCGGTGCGCGAGGAATGGCCGGCGGGTCGCCCGCTGCTGGCGCGGCTGTCCGCGACCGACTGGGTCGAGGGCGGCTGGACCGGGGACGACTCGGTGCGGCTCAGCGAGCTGCTGGCCCGGCGCGGGGTGGACCTGGTCGACGTCTCCTCCGGCGGCGCGGTGCCCGATGCCCGGATCCCGGTGAGCTCCGGCTACCAGACCCGGTTCGCGCGGCAGATCAAGCTGGAGGCGGAGGTGCCCACCGGGGCCGTCGGGCTGATCACCTCGCCGGAGCAGGCCGAGGAGGTCATCTCCTCGGGATCGGCTGACGTGGTGCTGCTCGGTCGCGAGCTGCTGCGCGACCCGCACTGGCCGCTGCACGCGGCGGACCGCCTGCACGCGGACGCGCCCTGGCCCGTCCAGTACGAGCGCGCCCGCCGCTGAGCCGGTTCCCCAGCGGCCCTCTCGCGAGCACGGCGATGGCGGCGGTGAGCCGCCCCCGAGCGGCGAGAGGGCCGCTGAGGTTCCACCACTCCCCCTTCGCGGCCGGAGCCCGGCGCGCGATCAGGACTCCGTGAGCTGCGCCTGCCACATCCAGTGCGACTTCTCGATCTCCTGCGCGATGCTGATCAGGAGGTCCTGGCTGACGAGATCGGTCTTGTCGGTCTCGTCGATGCGCCCGCGCAGCCGGCGGCTGAGGGTCGCGAGGGCCTCGACCATCGCGACGATCACGTCGCGGTCGGTGTGCCAGCCCGGGTCGAACCGGGGCAGCCCCGAGGTCTCGGCCACCGCGGAGGCCCGGCCGTCGGCGGAGATCCCCAGCGCGGCGGCCCGCTCCGCGACGTCGTCGGCGAAGTTCCGCGCGGCCGTGACGAGCTCGTCGAGCTGGAGGTGCACGTCGCGGAAGAACCGGCCGACGACGTTCCAGTGCGCCTGCTTGGCCATGAGGTGCAGGTCGATCAGGTCGACGAGGGTGCCCTGCAGGGCCTTGCCGGTGATGTCCTGCTCGGAGTCGCCGAGCGGGCTGGTGATCGGAGCTTTCGTCGCGGTCATCACGTACCTCCTCGCACGGGGTGCGCGGTCGGTTCGGGTGGGACGCCGGAGGGGTACCCCGCCGCGGCGCGTTCATCACCTCCGGCGGCGCACCGATCGCGGGGGCGGCCCGGCTCAGCTCCGGGCGGCGAAGTCCACGAGCTGAGCGCCGATGGTGCGCAAGGTGTCCGCGATCTTCGGGTCCGAGCACTCCCCGTCCGGTCCGAACCGCGCCTCGGAGGAGTTCACCGCCGCGCCCAACGGCGTGGGCCAGCCGCGGAGCGCGTGCACGACCGAGCGCAGCGCCTGCAACGTCGTCACCGCCGCCTGCCAGCCGTAGGCGGCGCCGACGCAGCCGACGGCCCGCCGGTCCAGGTACGGCCGCTCGTCCTCGCGCAGGTCCTCGACGTAGTCGAGGGCGTTCTTCATCAGGCCCGAGATCGTGCCGTGGTACCCGGGCGAGCTGAGCACGACGGCGTCCGCGCCCCGCAACGCGGTCACCAGCTCCCGGGCCGCGTCGGTGCGCTCGGGGACGTGCGGGTCGTAGAACGGCAGCACCAGCCGGTCCCCGCCGATGGCCCGCACCTGGGCCCCGGCCTCGCGCGCGCCGCTGAGGACCGCGTGCATCGCGCGCTCGGACTGCGAGTCCGGGCGCACCGAACCACCGATCCCCACCACGGTCACGGTCATGCTCGAATCCTTCCATCGACTTGCCGGGAATTCCTGGAACCGGCGTGCGGTGATCACGCTACGACTTCGAGCCGACTCGAAGTCAAAGCCGCGGCGCGGTGTCCCGGACCACAACTACCTGCTAGTAACCTCACGGGTACCGGTCCGGTGCTCGGGGAGGTCTCCGCATGTCGAAAGCCGTCGAACTCATCCCGCCGCGGCTGCGCGGCCGCGTGCTCGGTGCCGGGTTGCGCGCCGTGTTCGCCCTGCCGCGCCCCCTGCGCAGGCTGATCGCGGGGGCCCCGCTGCGGCTCGACGGCCAGGAGCTCGCGCTCGACGCGCAGCTGCTGCTGGCGATGCAGAGGACCAGCGGGAACGTCCGGCTCAGCACCGGTGACGCGGTGAGCTCCCGCGCGCTGATGGGCCAGTCCACCGAGATCGTCACCCGGGCGCCGCTGCCCGGCGTGGCCGTCGGTGAGCGCTGGATCCCCACCCCGGACGGCGAGCTGGCGGCCCGGCTGTACCGGCCGCAGGACCTCACCGGGCAGAGCCCGCTGCTGGTGTTCTTCCACGGCGGCGGCTTCGTGCTCGGCGATCTCGACAGCCACGACGACCTGTGCCGCTTCCTGGCGAAGACGGCCGGGGTGCGGGTGCTGTCGGTGGACTACCGGCTCGCACCGGAGCACCCGTTCCCCGCCGGGGTGAACGACGCGATCGCCGCCTTCCGGTGGGCGGTGGACAGCGCGGCCGAGCTGGGTACGGCGCCGGACCGGATCGCGGTCGGCGGGGACAGCGCGGGCGGCAACCTGGCCGCCGTCGTCGCCCACACCACCACCCGGGAGGGCAGCCAGGCCCCGGTGTTCCAGATGCTGCTGTACCCGGCGGTGGACGCGACGCGGTTCCGCCGCTCCCGGGAGCTGTTCGGCAACGGCCTGCTGCTCACCGACGAGGACATGACCTGGTTCATGGACCAGTACGCACCCGCCGACCAGCGGCCCGACCCGAGGCTGTCGGTGCTGCTGGCCGACGACCTCTCCGGCCTGCCACCCGCGCACGTGGTGACCTGCGGCTTCGATCCGCTGCGGGACGAGGGCGAGGCCTACGCGCAACGGCTGGCCGAGTCCGGGGTACCGGTGGTGGCGCGGCGCTTCGACGACCTGATCCACGGCTTCGCCAACGTCCGCCAGGCCGGAACGCGGTTCACCGAGGCGGTCAGCGAGATCGCCGGAACCCTCCGCGCGGGCCTGGCCTACGCCGACCGCCGCTGAACCCGGGCGGTGCCGGTCGGCGCCGCCCGGGTGGCGGCACCGCTGCGACCGGGCGGCGCGGTGCCTTCCCCGCGCCGCCCGGGCACCGGGACCTCGACGCTCATTCGAGCAGCGAGCGCAGGCGGATCAGCAGGTCCTCGCGGGAGGTGGCGCCGAGCCGCTGCTTGATGCGGCCGATGTGGTGCTCCACCGTCTTCGCCGAGATGAACAGCCGCTTGCCGACCTGCTTGTAGGTGAGTCCGGAGAGCACCAGCTCGGCGACCTCCCGCTCGCGCTCGCTGAGCACGCCCTGCTCCCCGCCGTCGCCGACGGAGCGCGGTCGCGGCGGCTTGCCCTGCAACGACCGGGCGCACTCCAGCAGCGCGAGCATCGTCGAGCGGTCCGAGGTCCGCAGCGCCGCCTGCCCGGCGAGTCGGGCACCGTCCCAGGTCAGCCCGGCCGCGTGCAGCCCGCGCGCGGCCTGCTCGGCCTGCTCCCGGTCCACCTCGCCGACGAGCACCAGCACCCAGGTGCGCGCGGCCGCGGCCATCGCGGCCGACATCGGGTTGTGCCCGGACATCGCCTCCAGCGCCGCCGCGTGGGTGCGCGCGGAGCGCTCGTCCTCGCTCACGATCGCCGCCTGCAAGCACTTCCAGCGCAGCAGGCCCGACCACAGCGGCGGATCACCGAGCTCGGCCAGCAGCGCGAAGGCCGCGTCCAGGTGCGGCTCGACCCAGTCCTGGTCGTGCAATCGGGCGCAGGCCACGGCCAGCTCGCCCAGCGGCAGCAACCCGAACAGGTCGGCCGGGTGCTCGGCGATGGCCTGCCGGGCCCGGCCGCGCACCGCGCCGAGCGCGGCCGCGTCGTTGTCCCGGCTGGCGATGCCCGCCTCGATCGCGGTGGCCAGCAACCGGTCCCGCGCTTGCAGCGGCTCCGCCGAGCTCACCGCGAGCTCCAGAGCCGAGCGGGCCGCTGCCGTGTCCCCCCTGGCCAGCGGGATCCACGCCGCGAGCAACCGGTGCCGGATCGCGAGCATCGGCCCACCGCTGCCCGCCTCGATCGCCCGGCCGATCACCGAGGAGGCCACGTCGAGCTCGCCGCAGTGCAGCGCGGCCAGGGTGGCGATCGCCGCCGGGCTGTCCGGCACCAGCGCCGCACCGACCGGCTCGGCCAGCGAGGCGGAGCGGGTGAGCAGCGACAGCGCGGTGGCCGAGCTGCCGGTGACCGACTCGCGCACCCCGTCCACCAGCTGATCGGTGGAGCCGGACAGCGAGGTCGGCGGCCCCGGGTCGGTCACGTCCGCCAGCAGCCGCTGCGCGTCGGCGAGGTTCCCGGTGCCGATCAGCGACACCGCGGCGTAGGCCCGATCGCCGGGCCAGCGCAGGTGCTCGGCGGACCAGCGGCACAGCTGCGCGGAACGGGCGGGCAGACCGCGGTGGGCCAGCACGCTCGCCGCGACCTGCACGCCCAGCGCCCGGTCGGGCACCGACTCGTCCACGATGACCTCGTCGGCCAGCCGCAGGGCCTCGTCGAACTGCCCGGCGATCGCGGCGGCGCGGGCGCGGCGCGCGGCCAGCCGGACGGGCGGGGTGCCCGCGGAGACCGCCGCGTCGAAGAAACGGGAGGCCAGCTCCGGCGCCTGCTCCGCCGCTTCCACCCCCGCTTGCTCGAACGCCTCGGCCAGGGTCGGGTCCTCGGCTCCGGCGAGCTGCGAGTCCAGGAACGGCCGCAGCAGCCCGAGCACCGGGCGGCCCCGGTCCAGCTGCACCCGCACCAGCTTGCGGGCGATCCGCAGCCGCTGCTCGGCCGGGGTGAGCAGCTGCACGGCCCCGCGGACCAGGGGCAGCAGCTCGTCGGTGGCACCGGTCATGCCGCTCGCGCGGATCGCGGAGAGCGCGGAGACCGCCCGGGCCGGGTCGAGCCCGAGCAGCCAGGCCAGCACGTCGGGGTGCGCTGCCGTGCCGACCGCGATGGCGCTCGCGCAGGCCCGGGCGTCGGCGTCGAACCCCTCGAACTCCCGCTGGACCTGCTCAACGATCCGGGCCGGCACGCCGCGGTGGGGCAGCTCCCGCGGGGCGGAGTCGGCGAGCACGCCCTCCACCAGCCGCGGCACTCCCCCGGTCTGCGCCAGCACCCAGTCCAGCCATCCGGCGGGCGGGCGGTCCCCGAGGACGCGAACGGCGCGTTCGGCCAGCTCGTCAGCGGTGTATCCGGGCAGCACCACGGGCGGAGCGGTGCGGCCGAGGGCGTGCACCAGCTCGGCGAACTCCGATCCCTGCGGCCACGGCCGGTAGGCGATGACCAGCCGGGCCCCGGGATGCCGCGCCAGCTCGCGCACGGCGTTCAGCGCGGAGCGGTCGAGCAGGTGGGCGTCGTCGACGAGCACGGCCGTCCCGGCGGGGTCGACGCCCTCCGCCCCGGCGGCCACCGGCACTCCGGCGCCGCGGTAGGCGTCGGCCAGCTGGTCGATCAGCGCTGTCTTGCCGTAGCCGCCCGCCGCCTGGATGCCGACCTGCACCGGCGCGCTCGGGGCGGTCGCGATCGACTCCCGCAACCGGGTGGCGGGGGACGTGGGGACCAGGTCGGGGGCGGTGGCTGTCGGGTGGTTCACAGGCGTCCTCGGTTCACGGAGACCTCGGTCTCGCGGATCGCTTAGCTCGGGGGGCGGCGGGGGCGCGCGGCGGCGCGCGGGCGGGGGTTCACCGCTGCTGGCTGGTGACGGGGCTCAGCGGGTGGCCGCCGCCGCCGTCGAATCCCTGCACGACGGTCAGCACCAGGCCGCCGATGATCAACAACGCGGCGGCGCTCAGCTTGAGGATCTTGAACCACCGCTCCCGGTCCTCGTCGGGTGGCTCCAGGTACATCGGCTCGACCTCCACCGGCGGCCGGGGCGGATCGGCGCGCTCGGGTTCGCCGTCGATCACGTCGAGCCCGCCGGAGGGCGGGCCCTCGATGCGCATCAGCACGCTGGTCTCGGCGGCCGAGGCGGCCTGGTCGTGCACCGAGGACAGCACGCCGACGGCCGAGAGGGCGGCGCCGCGCGCGGCGACCAGTTCCGGGGCCGGGTCGACCAGCGGGGTCCGCTCGAAGCGCTCGGCGACGAGCTGCCGGACCAGCGGGGTCCGCGCCGCCCCACCGGCCAGCACCAGCGCCGAGAGGTCCTCCGGGTCGACCGCGGCGGACTGCACGGCCTGCACCAGCAGCTCCGGCACGCGTTCCAGGTGCGGGCTCACGAGCTGCTCGTAGCGGGAGCGGGAGAGCGCGTAGTCGGTGCGCAGCCCCGGCACGTCGACGCGCACGGTGGCGCCCGGGTGGTGCGAGAGCGACTCCTTGGCCCGGGAGCAGTCGGCGCGCAGCCCGGCCAGCGCGGCGCGCTGCGCGGGATCGGCGGGGTCGAGCTGGCCGAGATCCTCGGCGAACTCGGCGCGCAGGTGCGCGAAGACCTCGTCGTCGAGGTCCTGCCCGCTCGGATGACCGGAGTCCAGGGTGGACCCGACGATCTCGAAACCGGGTTCGCGGCGCCGCAGCACGGTCGCGTCGAAACCGGTGCCGCCGATGTTGGCGACGGCGACCGCGTCCTGCTCGGCGACCGGCCGCTTGCTCGCGTGGTCCAGCGCCACGGCGACGGGTTCGGGAACCAGGGTCGCGTCCCGGATCCCGAGCCCGGCCAGCGCCTGCCGCACCAGGTGCGCGCGGAACGGGCCCCAGGTGGCGCTGTGCGCGAGCGTGATGTGCTCGGCGGGGTGACCGAGCTGCTGGGCGACGGTGTCGGCGACCCACTCGACCACGGCGGCGACCAGCGCCTGCGCGGGGACGAACTCGCTGCCGACCAGCATCGGCGCGTCGTCCCCGACGTGGCGGGTGAAGCCCCGGACGACCCACTCGTGGTGGGTCCGCTCCTGCCTGCTCGCCTGCTCGCCGGCGACGAAGGAGCCGTCCTGGACTCGGCACAGCACGGTGGGCACGGTGGGCCCGGTGGAGCTCAGCGGCACCGGGGAAGCCGCGCCCCACCTGCCGCCGTCGCGCCGCGCGATGGCGGCGGAGGTGGCCGTGGCCCCCACGTGGATCCCCAGGACGTAAGGCATGCAACCCCTTTCCTGCGATCGCTCTCGGGGGTCATCGAGCGGGCCCGGGGCGCGGCCGGAGCACTCCGGGCCGCGGGTCCTGACCAACCTTCGATGACACTCAGGGCGGTGACAACTTAGCGCGCTCTCAGACACGCAGCGCTAATGGATCCCCCATTGGGTCCCCAACAGTGCCACGAACCAATCCCCTAATAGAGATCGCAATCACTAGGAGTCGTACCCGATGGCTGCGGGCACGCCCCGCAGTAGCGTGCTCGCTGGGAGTGAGGGACCGGACACGGCCTTCGCTCGGTCACACGTAACCGAGTTCCGCTGAGTCGAGGGAGAAGCTTCGTGATCCACTCTCAGCCGGATGATGCCCCGGGCCGTACCGAGGCCCCCGCTTCCGCCCCCGGGGCGCACGCCGCGCCCGGCCAGCCGGACGAGCCGACGCTGCACGAGTTCCTTACCCGACTCGTGACCAGCCCGGACGCCCTGGCGGCCTTCGACGCAGATCCGCGCGCCACGCTGGACGCCGTCGGACTCGGGGACATGACCGCGACAGACGTGCAGCACGCATCGTCGCTGGTGCTCGACTACGCGCCGGTCGAGATCGCGGACGAATACGGCCGCTCGCTCCAGAGCAGCGTCGACAAGTTCGCCGCGAGCACCCAGCACGTCGCGATCAACGAACTGCATCCCGCACAGCCACACGAGCAGGAAGTTACGGAACTGAGCATGCTGCCTCCGAACAACACCCCCGCCCCCGCCCCGCACGACGACGTCGAGCAGCACATCCACGACGAGACCAACGTCGAGATCGAGCAGAACGACTCGCACAACCTGATCAGCGTGCACGACGTGCTGAGCGGCAACGACGTGCTCAACGGCAACCAGGCCAACATCGGCAACGTCGTCGGTGACACCACCACGACCACGGTCGAGGGCGGCGACAGCATCGTCGGCACCGTCGGCGACGTCGTGTTCGGCTCCGTCAACGAGGTCACCAACACGGTCGACAACACCGTGAACACCGTCGGCGGGGTCGCCGAGGGCGCCACCTCCGGCCTCCCGATGGACGACCTGACCGGTGCGCTGCCCGCCGGCGACACCGCCTCCGTCGACGCGGTCGGCCCGCTGTCCGGCGTCGCCGGTGGCGCGCTGGACACCGTGGGCGACGTGGCCTCCGACGTGCCGGTCGCCGGTGACGTCGCGGCTCCGGCCCTCGACTCGGTCGGCGGCGTCGCCGGTGGCGCGCTGGGCACCGTCGACGGTGTCGCCGGCGGCGTCGTGGGCGGCCCCGTCGCGGACGTGGCCGGCTCGCTGCCCGCCCCGGCCGACCTGCCGGTCGTCGGTGACGTGGCCGAGACCCTGCCGGTCGACGACGTGGCCGGCTCGCTGCCCGCCCCGAGCGACCTGCCGGTCGTCGGCGACATCGCCGGCCCGGCCGTCGAGGACGTCACCGGTGCGGCCACCTCGGCCCTGCCGCTGGACGGCCTGCTCTGATCCAGCCCTCCCGGGCTTGATCGCAGCCGAGTGACCCGAAAGCCGGGTTCGCACGATTCGTGCGAACCCGGCTTTCGCTTTACCACACCACAGCCCTGACACAAGTCACCCGCTCGGGTTTCTCTTCGAGCGCCGAGCAGTTCACAATCGCTAGTGTGATCGAGACGGCGATGGTGGAACTGATCGATCGCGCGACTGCCGAATGCGCCGAGCAGCAGCGCCCTGACCTGCACAACCGGCTGCGGCAAATCCGCACGCGCGTTCTGGACCCCGCCCAGCTCGTGCTGGTGGTGGGGGAACCCAAGCAGGGCAAGAGCGAATTGATCAACGCGCTGGTGAACGCCGCCGTGTGCGATTCCGGCGAGGACTCCACCACCCGCGTGCCCACCCTGGTGCGCCACTCCGAGCACCCCACCGCGCAGGTCGTCGAGCGGGAATCCGGCGGCGGCCCCGCCGCGCTGGACCGCTACCCGGTTCCGGTGGAGCAGGTGCGGGAGCGCATCGACCAGGCCCTCTCCAGCGGCAGGCCGGTCAGCCGCGGCGAGGTCGGCATCCCGCGTGCCGTGCTCAAGGACGGCCTGGTGCTGATGGACACGCCCGGGGTCGGCGCCACCTCGACGACGCTCACCGCGCGCACCCTCGGCGTCGTGGCCGAGGCCGACGCGCTGCTCATCGTTTCGGACGCCACCCAGGAGCTGACGCACAACGAGCTCGCCTTCCTGAAGAAGGTCACCAAGCTCTGCCCGAACGTGGCGATCGTGCAGCCGAAAACGGACATCACGCCGAACTGGCGCCGCGTGGTGGAGCTCAACCAGCGACACCTGGCCGGCGCCGGGATCAACGCCAAGATCTTTCCGGTTTCCTCCACGATCCGGATGCAGGCGATGCACGCCAAGGACGCCGCGCTCAACACCGAATCCGGATTTCCGCAGCTGGTCGAATACCTGCGCGGCGAGGCGCTCGGAAAGCACGACCAGCTCACCCGCAGGCTCGTCTCCCAGAACGTCGCGGACGCGGTCGACGAGCTCAGCGAGGCCCTCAAGACCGAGCTCGCCGCGCAGAGCCCGCGTACCGCGGCGCAGACCTTGATCGAGCTGGAGACCGCGCAGCGCCGCTCCGAAGACCTGCGGCGCGCCACCAGCCGCTGGCAGAAGACCCTCAACGACGGCGTGGGCGAGCTGTTCGCCGACATCGAGTTCGACTTCCGCGAGCGCAGCTGGGCCATCACCGGCCAGATCGGCGACACCCTGGAGGAAGCCGACCCGACCGCCGTCTGGGACGACTTCGTCCACTGGCTCGACGAGGCGCTGTCCACGGCCATCGAGGAGAACTTCAGCTGGCTGGACCGCCGCCGCGAACAACTGCGGGACCGGGTGACCGACGAGTTCCTGCGCGAGCACCCCGCGGCCCGCCCGCACGTCGAGCAGGCCCTGCTGCCCGACCCGTTCGACCAGGTGAACCCGCTGAAGCCGCCCAGCAACGGCAGCTACAAGCGGTTCGACCAGGTGCTGACCGGGCTGCGCGGCTCCTACGGCGGCGTGCTCATGTTCGGTCTCATCACCAGCATGGCGGGGCTGCCGCTGATGAACGTCGTGTCCATCTCGGCGGGTCTGCTGCTGGGCAGCCGCAGCCTCAACGAGGAGAAGGACGCCCGGCTGCGCCGCAGGCAGGCCGAGGCGAAGACGGCGGCGCAGCGCTACGTGGAGCACGTCGTGTTCCACGTGAACAAGGAGGCCAAGGACACCATCCGCGCCACGCACCGCGCGCTGCACCAGCACTTCACCCAGCTCACCGAGGAAGCCCAGTTGGAGATCAGCCGAGCGATCCAGGAGATCAAGCGCACCGCCGAGCGCAGCGCCGTGGACCGGGAGGACCGGGCCCGCGAGATCCGGCGGAAGCTGGAGGAGCTGGCGCTGCTGCGCAGGCGGGCCGCGATGCTCATCGCGAACCGGATCACCGCGGCATGAGCCGGCCCGCGCAACCTCTCGGCGGGCTGCTGGAGCGCTCCCGGGAGCTGCTGATCCGCACCATGACCTGCTACCGGGACGACCCGCGCACCTCCGCGTGGCTGCGCGCCCGGCTGGAGCGGCTGGACCAGCCGCTGCGCATCGCGGTCAGCGGGCGGGTCAAGTCCGGCAGGTCAACGCTGATCAACGCGCTCGTGGGCCAGCACCTCGCGCCCACCGACGCGGAGGAGAGCACCCAGGTCAACACCTTCTACCAGTACGGGCCGGAGCCGCGGATCACCGTGCACACCCCGCACGGCGCGGTGCAGAACGTGCCGGTGACGACGTTGGAGACGGCCACCATCCGGGACCTCCAGCGCTGGCGGCCGGACGAGGTCTCCCGGCTGGTGATCGAAGCGCCCGCCCCCGGCTTGCAGGCGATCACGCTGCTGGAGACGCCCGGGGTGTCGTCCTCGGCGGTGCAGGACACCGGGCGCTCCGCGCTCGCGCAGGTGCTCTCCGAGGCCGACGCGCTGCTCTACCTGACCCGCTACCCGCAGCAGACCGACCTCCAGTTCCTCCAGTCGGTGCACGAGTTGCAGCTCGCCCGCCGGGCGCCGATCAACACGATCATCACGTTCTCCCGGGCCGACGAGACCGGCAACGGCGGCGGCGGAGCGGTCGCGGCGGCGGAGCGGATCGCGCTGCGGTTCCGCGACGAACCGGCGGTGCGCGCGTTCACCCAGTACTCGATCCCGGTGATCGGTCTGCTCGGGCAGGCGGCGGCGACGCTCACCGAGGAGGACTTCGCCGCGCTGGTGCGGCTGCGGCAGCTTCCGGAGAAGTCGCTGGAGGCGCTGCTGCTGTCCTCCGACCGGTTCTCGAACAACCCGACGCCGGAATCGGTGCCGTCGAGCACCCGGCAGGACCTGATGAACCGGCTGGGCCGGTTCGGGCTGGCGCAGGCGCTGACCGCGCTCGGCGAGGGCGTCACCGACCTGAAGCGGCTCAGCGCGGCGTTGCTGGAGGCCAGCAGGCTCAACGACCTGCAGGAGGCGGTGCACCAGCAGTTCGTGGAACGCCAGGACGCGTTGCGCGCGCGGTCGGTGCTGCTGGCGGTGGACATGGTGCTGCGGGCCAATCCGAGGCCCGGGGTGCAGCAGCTGCGCGGCGACTTCGAGCGGCTGCTGGCGAACTCGCCGGAGTGGGAGGAGATGCGGCTGCTGTCCGCCCTGCGGTCCGGGCAGCTGAGCTTCCCCCGGCCGCTGCAGAACGAGGCGCGACGCCTGCTGGGCGCGCAGGGCCAGGACGCGGCGGCGCGGCTCGGGCAGGAGCCGGACGTGCTGGAGTCGATCCTCGCCGAGGAGGCCGGGGCGGCGCTGGCGCGCTGGCGCGACCAGGCGGTGAACCCGCTGCACGACCGGGCCCACCGCGAGGCGGTCCGCGTCGTCCTCCGCAGCTGCGAACGGCTCATCGCCTCCCGGCTGCACCGCTGAGGCCCCCGGCGGGCCGTTCACCGTCGAGGCGTCAGAGGTCGAGGTCTCGCAGCGACTGGTGCAGGCGGTCGACCAGGGGGCGGCGGCGGGCCAGCAGGGCGGCGGCGTCCGGGTCGGGGGTGACGGTGCGGTCGGGCCGCACCAGGTCGCCCGCGGCCTCCAGCGAGTCGAACTCGCCGAGCGCGCGCCACCCGAGCAGCACGGCGCCGAGCCCGGAACCGCCGCTGCTCTCCGCCAGTTCGAGCGGCATGTCCAGCGCGGCGGAGACCGTGGCCGCCCACACCTCGCTGCGGAATCCGCCGCCGGTGGCCCGCACCGCGCGCACCTCGGCGCCCGCGTCGTGCACGGCGTCCTTCACCAGCGCCAGCTGCTGCGCCACGCCCTCGACGACCGCGCGGGTCATCTCGGCCCGGCCGTGCGCCTTGCGCAGGCCGACGAACGCGCCGGTGAGACCCGCCTCCCACCACGGTGCCCGCTCGCCCAGCAGGTACGGCAGGGCGAGCAGGCCGTCCGCGCCAGCGGGCACCCGCAGGGCCTCGTCGAGCAGAGGCCCGACCTCCACGCCGAAGGCGTCGGCCGCCCACTGCCCGACGACCGCGCCGTTGCTCACCGCTCCGCCGATCACCCAGAGCCCGTCGGCTAGGGCGTAGCTGAAGGTGCGGCAGCGCTCGTCCACGCCCGGTTCCTCCCGCAGCACCCGCAACGCCCCGCTGGTGCCGAGCGAGAGCGCGGCCACGCCCGGGACGACCGCTCCCACGCCGAGGTTCGCCAACGGCCCGTCTCCGCCGCCGAGCACCACCGGCAGCCCCCGGGGCAGGCCGGTCCGCTCCGCCATCCCGGCGGTCAGCGGCAGCACCTCCGTCGGCGCCAGCAGCGCGGGCAGCTGCTCGGCCCGCACCCCCGCGACCTCCAGCGCGGGCGAGTACCACTCCAGGGTGCGCATGTCCTGCAGCCCGCTGCCGGAGGCGAGCGAGTGGTCGGTGACGAACTCGCCGGTGAACGCGCCGAACACGAAGTCCTTCAGCGCGCACCAGCGCCGCACCCCGGACGCGGCGCCGTCCTGCTCCCCCAGCCAGGCCAGCTTCACCATCACCGACTGGGTGTGCACCGGGGTCCCGGTCGCGCGGTGCAGCGCGGCGGCGCGCTCGTCGAGCCCGCCGGACCCGCGCAGCCGCTCCGCCACCGGCGCGGCCCGGGTGTCGGCCCAGTTGTACGAGGGCGTCACCGGGTTCCCGGCGGAGTCCAGGCCGAGCACGGTGTGCATCGCGGTGCTGAACGACAGCGCTCGCACCTCGTGACCCCGCTCGCGGGCCCAGGCCGCGCACTCGGCGAGCGCCTCGACCGCCGCGTCCCGCACGGTCACCGGGTCCTGGGTGGCCTCGCCCGGCTCCTCGGTTCGCAGCGGGTAGCCGCGCTCGGTCTGGTGCAGCACCTCTGCCTCGACGGTGGCGGCCACGACCTTCGTCGCCGTGGTGCCGAGATCGATGCCGAGGACGACCGGTGCGGAGCTCATGCCCCCAACCTAACCGGGCCGGCACCCCGCGCCGCACTGCCGGGCTCGGCCCCGACGCCCGGTCGCACCGGCCCGATCCCGAACGACCCCGGTATCAGCAGCGGCGTAACGCTTCAAAGTTCGCGCTTCGGACTCCCGCCGATGGCACGGTGACGCCATAACCAAGCGATTCCAAAGTTTCTACCGCCACATCAGGGGCATCTCTAACTAGCGTCGCGATCTGCGTGCGGCGCCACTTCACCCTTCCCCGCTCGATTTCCTGCTGAGCACCTGGGCAGCGGTCGAACTTGAACTCATCTAGCAACATCTGCAAAAAATCCTCAAGGCACGGCCGGGCTCGCGCCCCACCGACCGAGAGATGCACCTTGGACAACATCCCAGAATGCTTGGGGTTCGTCCTGGCGAGGATATGACTCACGGCACCCCGCTCGGCATGCACGTTCCAGTGGGCCGACGGAACCTTGTTGGCACCACGCCCGTAATCGAGACGCACGATCGGGGCATTATTGTCAGTACCACTCGGCCCAATCAGCTCAAAAGCAGACTTCTCGACCGCGAGATAGGTACGTTGAGTGTCGCTGGTGCAGTGATATCGAAATCTGAGATATGCCACCTCCATACCGCCACTCAGCAACGGTATGGGAGCCATTTTAGTCAGATCGCCGGGATGAACCGCGTAAAGCCCTTTCGGGGTATACAAGCAGTTGACCTGCCGACTTTCGTGACCACCCTCCGGAGCAGGAAGAACGTTGTCGAGTAAGTCTTGGACTTCCTGCGCGAACTCCTGCGCCCTGGCATGGGTGTCAACCGCCACCGGCTACTCCCCGAGCAAAAAGTCGATCTCGACGAGCTCGTTGTAGATCTCCCGCTCGTCGGGCGATGCGGTGTGCTCGTCGACAGCTCGCTTGTGCAGCTCAGCCTCATCGAACGGAAGTTGACCAGTCAACACGCTGCGGCGGGCACGCAGCTGTTCGGCGGTGACCTCGACCATCGTGACTGTCATGACCCCTCCTTCTGCACATCGCTCACTGTATTACTCGCCACCGACAACCGGGAGAGGTCAGACGACGCTGGGCGATTAGATGCCCTGATCGGGCTAGCGTCGAACTTCTGCGTCGAGCAGCGCGATGTCCAGCCGGTTCGCTGGCCCGAGCAGCGCGCTGCACCTTCCTCCTCACGGGTGATCGCGGCCGATCACCTTCTTGGCCCACACCCCCGGCGAGGCGAGTTCCACCCCGTATCGAACAGAACCGCGGTCTTGAGCCATGCCGCCCTCGAAAACGAACCCGTTCCCGCCGCTGGCAAACTCGTGGCGTCGTGAGTTGTGCTCGGGCAGCTCGTCGGACCCTTCGTGGCTCGACAAGCCGTGGGGCCAGCTCATGACGGACATACCGCCAGCATCGACACGTTGGAACAACAGCTCGATGGATCCACGCTGACTCCCCCCGGGACGGGCGATGCGGGCCACCTGCCCGGGAAAGCCGAAGGGCGCCTCCCCCGGCCAGGGGGGAGGCGCCCTTCGGCGGTGGCGCGCGGTCACCGCACGAGGGTCTCGGCGATCTCGTAGGTGTTCAGGGCCGCGCCCTTGCGCAGGTTGTCCCCGCACACGAAGAAGTCCAGCGTGTTCGTGAAGTCCAGCGCCTGCCGCACCCGCCCGACGTAGGTCGGGTCGGCGCCCACGACGGCGGCCGGGGTCGGGAAGTCCAGCTTGTCCGGGTCGTCCTGCAGCACGATCGTCGGCTGCGCCTCGAAGACCCGGTGCGCCTCGGCGACGGTGACCTCGCGCTCGAAGACCGCGTGCACGGCCAGCGAGTGCGTGGTCACGACCGGCACCCGGACGCAGGTCGCGGAGACCTTCAGGCCCGGGATGCCCAGGATCTTGCGGGACTCGTTGCGGACCTTGAGCTCCTCGGAGGTCCAGCCGTCGTCCTTGCGGGACCCCGCCCACGGCACCACGTTCAGCGCCAGCGGCGCCTGGAACGGGGTCTCCTCGGGGAGGCCGGCGGCGGCCAGCGCCTCGGCCACGTCGCCCGCCCGCTCGCCGACCTGCTTGCCGGCCAGGGCCGCGATCTCGGCGTGCAACCGGTCGATGCCCTCCTGGCCCGCACCGGACGCGGCCTGGTACGAGGACACCACGAGCTCCTTGAGCCCGAACTCGCGGTGCAGCGCGCCCAGCGCCGCCATCATCGACAGCGTCGTGCAGTTCGGGTTGGCGATGATCCCGCGCGGGCGCTCGTGCACCTGCTCCGGGTTGACCTCCGGCACCACCAGCGGGACCTCGGGATCCATCCGGAACGCGCCGGAGTTGTCCACCGCGACGGCGCCGCGCTCGGCCGCGATCGGCGCCCACTTCGCCGAGATCTCGTCCGGCACGTCGAACAGCGCGATGTCCACGCCGTCGAAGGCCTCCGGGGCCAGCTCGACGACGGTGAGCTGCTCGCCGCGCACGGTGATCTTCTTGCCCGCCGAGCGGGCGGAGGCGATCAGCCGGATCTCACCCCACGGCACGGAGTCCCGCGCGTTGATGATGTCGATCATGACGGTGCCGACGGCGCCGGTGGCGCCGACGATCGCAACGGTCGGTGCCATCAGCGACCACTCCCCGCGTACACGACTGCCTCCTCCTCGCCACCGAGCTCGAAGGCCGCGTGCAGCGCGCGCACCGCGTCCTCCAGCTGGGTGTCCCTGATCAGCACCGAGATCCGGATCTCGGAGGTGTTGATGATCTCGATGTTCACGCCCGCGTTGGACAGCGCCTCGCAGAACGTGGCGGTCACCCCGGGGTGCGAGCGCATCCCCGCGCCGACCAGCGAGACCTTGCCGACGTGGTCGTCGTAGACGACCTCCTCGAAGCCGACCTCGGCCCGGATCTTCTCCAGCTCGGCGACGGCCTCGGGACCGTTGTCCCGCGCCACGGTGAAGGTGATGTCGGTGCGCCCGGAGCTGCTGCCCGAGACGTTCTGCAGCACCATGTCGATGTCGACCTCGGCGTCGGCGACCACGCGGAAGATCTTCCCCGCGACGCCTCGGTTGTCCGGCACACCGCGCACGGTGACCTTCGCCTCCGACCGGTCGTGCGCGACGCCGGTGATCATCGCTTGTTCCACGGTGAGGTCCTCCACTGAGCCGGACACGATCGTTCCGGGCTTGGGCGAGTACGACGAGCGGACGTGCAGGGGGACGCCGTAGCGGCGGGCGTACTCGACCGCGCGCAGGTGCAGCACCTTCGCGCCGGTCGCGGCCAGCTCCAGCATCTCCTCGTAGGTCACGTGCTCCAGGTGCTTCGCGTCGGGCACGATCCGCGGGTCGGCGGTGTAGACGCCGTCCACGTCGGTGTAGATCTCGCACACGTCGGCGTTCATCGCCGCGGCGACCGCGACCGCCGTGGTGTCCGAACCGCCGCGGCCGAGGGTCGTGATGTCCCTGGTGTCCTGCGAGACGCCCTGGAACCCGGCGACCAGCACCACCTGGCCCTCGGCGAGCGCCTCCTGCACGCGGCCGGGGGTGACGTCGATGATGCGCGCGTTCTGGTGCGCCGACGTGGTGATCACCCCGGCCTGCGAACCGGAGAACGAGCGGGCCTGCTCGCCGAGCGCCTCCACCGCCATCGCCACGAGAGCGTTCGAGATCCGCTCCCCCGCGGTCAGCAGCATGTCGAGCTCGCGCTCCGGCGGGGCGGGGTTGACCCGCTGAGCCAGGTCGAGCATCTCGTCGGTGGTGTCACCCATGGCCGAGCAGACGACGACCACGTCATTGCCCGCTTTGCGGGTCTCCACGATGCGTTCGGCGACCTTCTTGATCCGGTCGGCACTTTCGAGCGAGGAACCGCCGTACTTCTGGACGACGAGCGCCACGTGAAACTAACCTCCTCGCGCCGTTCCTCGGGTGTGGGTGCCCGGAGGAAGCAGTCGTCCCGGGTGCGGGGGTGGTCCCGCACTGACGCCGGTGGACGAAGAGCGCCAGCGCGGTCACGCCGGGTTGACCGACGAGCCGGGGAGCCCCGCGACCAGCGAGAAGCAGCCTCGACCTAGGAGGTCGAGCGGCCTTCGACTGGTCGCTCCGCTGCTGCGCCAGCCTACCGAACCGTCACCGCCCAGACCCAGAGCCGTGACTGAGGACTAACGTGTCAGGCCGGTTTGTCGACAAGGGCGGAGGAGCGGGTTGTCCACCACTCCCGGAGCTGTCGGGCCGCAGTGCCCGGGGACCCAGCACAGGGCCCGCGACCAGCGGAAACGCCCGGCCCCGCGGCGGTGGCGGCAGGTCCGCGAACGGGCCGCCGAACTGGGTGCCCGGTGGGGCTTCCTGGCCCCCGGTGTGGTTTACCTCGCAATCCGGCTGTTCGGCCTGCTCGTGCTGGCCTGGCTCTCCGCGGCCAACGACGAGTCGCTCGCGGACAACCTCAGCGCCTGGGACGGCGAGTGGTACCTGGAGATCGCCTCGCACGGCTACGGCGGCGTCGCCGACAGCCTGGTCGACGGCTACGGCAACCGGTCGCCGGAGACGCCGCTGGCGTTCTTCCCGGGCTACCCGGTGCTGGTGCAGGTGCTCGACGCGGTGACCGGCATGGGCGTGGACGCGGCCGCGGTGGTCGTGAGCCTGGCCGCCGGGATCGCCGCCGCTCACGGGCTGGCCCGGATCGGGCGTTCGGTCGGCGGCAGCACCGGGGTGGGGCTGCTGCTGGTGGCGCTGTTCGCCGCCTCGCCGATGGCGGTGACGCTGTCGATGGCGTACTCGGAGGCGCTGTTCTGCGCGCTGGCGGTGTGGGCGCTGGTCGGGGTGCTGGAGCGGAACTGGCTGCTCGCCGGGTTGTGCTGCGCCGGGTCCGGGCTGGTGCGGCCGACCGCGGCGGCGCTGATCGGCGTGGTGGGGATCGCGGCGCTGGTGGCGCTGGTGCAGCGCCGGGACGGCTGGCGGCCGCTGCTGGGCGCGCTGCTGGCCCCGCTCGGGATGGTGCTGTACGTGGGCTGGGTGTCGGTGCAGACCGGGTCGCTCGGCGGCTACTTCGCGCTGCAGCAGCGCGGCTGGTCCTCCGCCTTCGACGGCGGCTGGTCCACCGGCAGGTTCGCACTCGAAACGCTGACTCAGGACAAGTCCGTGCTGGAGACCTTCACGGTGTGGATCGTGCTGGCTGCCCTGGTGCTGCTGGTGCTGTGCGTGCGCTCGCGGATGCCGTGGCCGCTGGTGCTGTTCGCGTTCGCGGTGCTGGCGGTGGATCTCGGCTCGGACGGGCTGATGTACTCGAAGGTGCGGCTGATGCTGCCCGCCTTCCCGCTGCTGATCCCGGTGGCGATCGGGCTGGCGCACCGGCGCACGACGACGGCGGTGTGCTCGACGGTGCTGATCGTGTGCTTCGGCGCCTGGTTCGGCGCCTACTCGCTCACCGCGTGGCCCTACGCCATCTGAGGAAGTCTTGCGGCCGGGTTCCGGGCGCACCGGAGACGAGAGCTGGAGGCGGTTCGTGATCGACGACTTCGAGGTCCCCGAGGGCAAGTCGGCGCAGTCGTCGGTGCCGCTGCACCCGCTGCTGGCCGCCCGCTGGAGCCCGCGCGCGCTGGACCCCGGTGCGGAGCTGGACGAGGTGCGGTTCCGCGCCCTGTTCGAGGCCGCCCGCTGGGCGCCGTCCTGGGGCAACACGCAGCCCGCGCGCTTCCTGGCGGGCCGCCGCGGCGAACCGGAGTTCGAGCGGATCCGCGGCACCCTCTCCCGGGGCAACCGGGGCTGGACCGAAGCTGCCTCGGCCCTGGCGATCGGGGTGGCTCAGGTGGTGGACGACGAGGGCGAACCGCTGCCCTACGGCGAGTACGGCGTGGCGCTGGCGGCGCAGAACCTGGTGCTGCAGGCGGTGGCCGAGGGCTTCACCGGGCACCAGATGGCCGGCTTCGACCGGGACGCGGTGCGCGCGGAGTTCGGCGTGCCCGCCGGGTGGGAGCCGGTGGTGGCGATCGCGATCGGCAGGCTCGGCTCGCTGGACGGGCTGCCCGACCGGTTGCGGGACAAGGAGCAGGCGCCGCGCACCAGGAAGCCCCTGTCCGAGCTGGTCTTCCGGGAGCGGTGGGGTTCCTCCCGGTACTGATGGGCCCCGGGTCGACGCGGCCACCCGGACATCGCCCCGGCCGGTGGAAGGGGCATGACGGGGAGTCGACCGATGCGGTATGAATCTCACTCGTGTGGACGAGCACGAGGGTGGCGGCGGAGGAGCTGGACCGCGCCGACGAGCTCGCCGCCGCGCGCGCCCGCTACGCGCTGCCCGCCGGGATGATCCGGCTCGACGGCACCAGTGGCGGGCTGCGCCCCAGGTCCACCCCGGCCCGGCTGCGGGAGTTCGTCGGGCACCGCTGGGACAGCCGCACCCCGTGGCCGCAGGTGGACGACGGCCTGCGCAGGCAGTCCCGGCTGGCGGCCGCGGCGGTGGCGCCGCTGATCGGGGCCCGGGCCGCGGAGGTCGAGGTCGCCGATTCGAGCTCGATGAACCTGTTCAACGCCCTGCGCGCGGCGGCCGCGCTGCGGCCCGGGCGGACGGTGCTCGCGGTGGGGCGCGACTGCTTCGCCGCCGATCACTACCTGGCCCGCTCGGCCGCGGACTTCGCGGGCTGCTCGCTGCGGCTGGTCGACGACGTGCGGCAGCTGCCCGAGCAGCTCGACGAGGAGGTGGCGGTCCTCGCGCTGTCCCACGTGGACCCGCTGACCGGCGGGCTGCGCGACGCCGCCGGGATCACCGCGCTCGCGCACGAAGCGGGAGCGCTGTCGCTGTGGGACCTGAGCCACTCGGCCGGGGCGGTGCTGGTGGACCTGCGGGGCTGGGAGGCGGACTTCGCGATCGGCTGCGGCTACCGGTACCTGGGCGGCGGTTCCGGGTCCCCGGGCTACTCCTTCACCGCGCGGCGGTGGCGGGAGGAACCGGCCACCGCGCAGCGCACCCCGGTACCGCCGACGTACGCGATCTCGGAGCTGCGGGCCGGGCTGGCGGCGTTGCACGGTTCGGAACCCGCTGCCCTGGCGGGGAAATCGGCGGACCTCGTCGAGTTCTTCCTGCGCTGCCTGCGGGAGCTGCCGATGGCGATCGCCCCGGTCCCGGTGCCGGAGGGCGCCCGGGGCGCGCACGTGTGCGTGACGCACCGGCACGCGCACTACGTGGCGCAGGAGCTGCTGTCCCGGGGCGTGATCGTGGACCTGGCCGATCCCACGACGCTGCGGTTCGGGTTCGCGCCGAGCTGGTTGCGCTACGTCGACGTGTGGGAGGCGGCGGACCGGCTCCGGGCCGTGCTCAGCGATCTCGCGGACTCCCGCGTGTGATCGCGTGGACGGCTTCCGCATCAGGGTCAGGTGGCGCCGGATCGGCGGGGCACCGCTCCGGACGGCGCGGGTGCTGGAGCTGATCAACGCCGGGTGGTCCGCCGAGCACCCGCGCGAACCCGGCTCCTCGTGCGCTCCGGTCCCCGCCCGGCGGCTGGTCAGGAGACGACTTCGCCGTAGACGTCGGTGAGCCGGTTGCGCAGCGCGTGCGCGGGCGCGTCGGGCTGGATGCGCAGCTGCCGTGCAGCGGTGCGCAACGTCGAGACGATCCGCTGGGTGTGCTCCAGGCGCAGGTCGTCCCCGCCCCGCTCGATGAGCAGGGCGCGGGCGGTGGCGGCGTCCACGAGCCGCTCCAGCACGATGATCGACGGCCACCACACCTCGGCCTCGCGGCCCGCCGAGGCCGGTTCCATCAGCTGCTGCTGCAAGGCGGTGCGCAGGTCGGACAGCTCCCGGTAGGTGCGCCGCCGCAACGCGGAACGCCCCTGAGCGCGCCCGGCCAGCGCCGCGGAGACGTACTCGGCGACGGTGTCCACCGCGTCGGCGAGGCGCCCCGCCAGCGCGGGGCTGCGTCCCGGCGGCCACATCAGGTAGCCGATGACGAGCACCAGCCCGCAGCCCAGCAGCGAGTCCACCAGCCGCACCCGGGGCAGCTGCTCGACGAACAGGTCGCTCTGGTGCATCTGCAACAGCACGATCATCGTCACGACCATGGTGAACAGCCCGTAGTGCCTGCTCAACGCCTCGGGCACGAAGGCCGCGATCAGCACGGTCGCGAGCGCCAGCCCCCAGCCGGGCGGCACCGCCAGCAGCAGGCCGCCCGCGATGAGCACCCCGAGCAGCGAACCGATGCCGCGCAGCACGGTCCGCGCGAACACCGAGCCCGAGTTCGGCTTGAGCACCAGGGCCACGGTCATCGCGATCCAGTAGGAGTTCTGGAAGTCCAGCGCGATCCCCACGCCCTCGGCGACGGCCAGGCACAGCACCATCCGCAGCGTCAGCAGCCAGCCGGTGCGCCCGATGCTGATCCCCCTGCGCCACAACCGGATCCGCTCCCGCCGACCGAGCCGCTCCTGGAAGTCCGGCACGTCCGCGCGCCGCACCCGCCGCCAGGAATCGATCAGGTCGGCGAGCCCCTGGTCCAGGGCGTGCACCATGATCGAACCGGAGGCGTCCGGCCGGTACGCGGGCACCGCGCTGCCGTCCCGCAGGCAGCGGGCGACGGTGCGCATCGCGTCCAGGGTGCGGTCGCTCGGCCGGGATCCCGCGTGCGCCAGCGCGACCGAGGCCTCCACCACCGGGGTGGCTCGGGTGAGCACCAGGTAGAGCCGGTCGTGCACCCGGCTGCGCGCGATGGACGCGCCGCCGACGAGGATGTCGTGCGCGGTGTTCAGCGCCCGGGTGAGCTCCTGGCGCGCGCCGATCGCCGCGTCGGTCCCGGCCGCGTCGAACAGCTCCAGCAGCGCCTCGAAGACCCGCGCCACGGCACCCCGCGCCGGGGCGGCCCGGCGGAACGGCCAGGTCGCGCCGACCAGCGCCAGCAGCAGCACCTCGCCGCCCACGAACCACGCGATCTGCTCCCCGACGGCGATCCCGGCCGCGACGTGCCCGGTGGCGACGACGCAGAAGGTCAGCATCTGCGCCCCGGCCGCCGCGCACAGGTCGTTGACGCGGCTGGCCAGCACCGAGGGGATCGCCACCGCGACCACCACCAGCGCCGACCACAGCGGACCCGGAGCCAGCGCGCCCGCCGCGAACCCGAAACCACCGCTGAGGACGGTGAGCCCGACGCGGCGGATCCGGTACCGGTAGGAGCCGGTGAGGTCGGAGAAGCTGGCGCACAGCGCGCCGACCGAGACGAGCACCGCCTCGTCGAGCCGGTCGAGGGAGATGCCCGCGAGCGTGGGCCCGCCGATGCCGAGCGCGGCGGCGACGATGCGCGTCCAGTCCAGCGGCAGCGGAGCGGGCCGCAACATGCGCAGCAGCCACGCGGGCAGCGGCGCGCGGGAGTACCTGGTGGGTGGGGCGAGCGCTTCGGTCCGTGTCACGCACATCCCTCTCGCTGGTGGGGAATTTGCGCTCCACGCCGAGCGGTCGAGTGCGTGCATTGTCACGCCGACCGGCCGCCCGTTGTGCGGCTCGGTGCGTGCATCACACGTTGCGGTGCATCACATCACCGGGTCGAGGTCAGCCGAAGGCCTTGATGATCCGGACCGCGATGGACGTCAGGATCAACCAGAAGATCGCCGCGAGGCCGAAGTTCACCAGCACCGCCAGCTGCGGGTCCTCCGGGGTGAACAGGTCCTCGAAGTCGAGCGCGAGCGGCTGCGACCAGTCCGCGACGAACCGGGTGATGGCGTTGTCCGGGTTGGCCCCGCCGACCGTGAGCACCACGTGCGCCGCGAGCAGCAGCGCCGCGAGCGTCCCCGCCCAGCGGGCCACCGCGGCCACCACTCCGACGACCTGCCCGCGCGCCTTCGCCCAGTCGTGGGTGGCCCGCAGCCGCCGCCGCCCGCCTCGGGACAGTTCGCCGTCCTGCTCACCGGTGGTCGTCCCGCCGACGTTCTCCGACATGCCCGGAAGTGTGACACGGGGCCACCCCGCAGAACTACCACCCAGTAGCTCCCGTGCCCCGCTCGTGACCCGCCCGCGCGGCTCAGCCGAAGATGCGGGCGAGGAGGCTGGCGACGAGGACCCAGAAGGCGGCGGCGAGACCGTAGTCGAGCAGCAGCTGGAGCTGGGCGTTGGTGGTCTGGATCAGGCCGGGGAAGAACAGCGCGAGCGGTTCGGCCGCGCCCCGCACCGAGTCCGCGAGCCCGTTCTCGTCGGGGAACTCGAAGAGCTCGAAGACGATGTGCAGCACCAGGATGACGGCGAGCACGAAGCCCGCGCCGTTGATCAGGGTGGCGATGCCGGATCGCCCCTTCTTCGAAGCCATGATCCCCAGTCTGCCCCGCCCGGCCGCCCCCGCGTTCCGCCGCCCGGCGGCCGTCGCCGACCAGCATGTGGGAACGCGGGTTGCATCTCGGGCACCCGGTGCGGTTAACCTGGCGGACGTGGCACGCGTTCTCCTGCTTCGCCGCCGCGACGGGGTCAGTTAGGCCGGCCCCTCGTCGCGGGGTAGCAACCTGCCGGTCTGCGGTTCGCACATCCGACCAGCAGGAGACGACCACTTCATGACTTCGCCGCAGGAACCCCAGGCCCCCTTCTCCGGCCGGGTACGCACGCCCTCCCGCCAGGCCCCGGCCGACCAGCGGCCGTGGAACCCGCAGCGCGGCTCCGCGATGCCCTTCCACCGCTACCGCCCGTTCCACGAGCTGGTGGAGGACGTGTCGCTGCCGGACCGCACCTGGCCGGATCAGCGGATCACCCGCGCCCCGCTGTGGTGCGCGGTGGACCTGCGCGACGGCAACCAGGCGCTGATCGACCCGATGTCGCCCGCCCGCAAGCGCCGCATGTTCGACCTGCTGGTCAAGATGGGCTACAAGGAGATCGAGGTCGGTTTCCCGGCGGCGAGCCAGACGGACTTCGACTTCGTCCGGGAGATCATCGAGGACGGCGCGATCCCCGAGGACGTGCGGATCCAGGTGCTGACGCAGTGCCGCCCGGAGCTGATCGAGCGCACCTTCGCCTCCCTGGAGGGCGCGCCGCGCGCCATCGTGCACGTCTACAACTCCACGTCGATCCTGCAGCGCCGCGTGGTGTTCCGCGAGGAGCGCGAGGGCATCAAGAAGATCGCGAAGATCGGCGCCGAGCTGGCCCTGGAGTACGCGGGCAAGTACTCCGACACCGACTTCCGCTTCCAGTACTCCCCCGAGTCCTACACCGGCACCGAGCTGTCCTACGCGGCCGAGGTGTGCGACGCGGTCACCGAGATCTGGCAGGCCACGCCGGAGAACCCGGTCATCCTGAACCTCCCCGCGACGGTCGAGATGGCCACGCCGAACGTCTACGCGGACTCGATCGAGTGGATGCACCGGAACCTGGCGCGCCGCGACTCGGTGATCCTCTCGCTGCACCCGCACAACGACCGCGGCACCGGCATCGCCGCCGCCGAACTGGGCTACCAGGCCGGCGCGGACCGGATCGAGGGCTGCCTGTTCGGCAACGGCGAGCGCACCGGCAACGTGGATCTGGTGTCGCTGGGGATGAACCTGTTCAGCCAGGGCATCGACCCGCAGATCGACTTCTCGGACATCGACCACATCAAGCGCACCGTGGAGCACTGCAACCAGCTGCCGGTCGCCGAGCGCCACCCGTGGGGCGGCGAGCTGGTCTACACGGCGTTCTCCGGCAGCCACCAGGACGCGATCAACAAGGGCCTGGACGCGGTCCGCGCCGAGGCCGAGCGCGCGGGCACCGACGTGGCCGACCACCCGTGGGAGGTCCCGTACCTGCCGATCGACCCGAAGGACGTGGGCCGCAGCTACGAGGCCGTGATCCGGGTGAACTCGCAGTCCGGCAAGGGCGGCGTGGCGTACGTGATGAAGAGCGAGCACCAGCTGGACCTGCCCCGAAAGCTCCAGATCGAGTTCTCCAAGCTGGTGCAGGCGCGCACCGACTCGGACGGGGGCGAGGTCTCGCCGGACGCGATGTGGGAGGTCTTCTCCGCGGAGTACCTGGAGCCCCGCACCCCGCTGGAGCTGGTCAGCCGCACCCTCAGCGGTGAGGCGGGCAACGAGACCATCACCGCGAAGGTCGTCGCGGACGGCACCGAGCAGGAGATCAGCGGCAGCGGCAACGGCCCGATCGCCGCGTTCGTCGACGCGCTGAGCACCATCGGCCACGACGTGCGGGTGATGGACTACCACGAGCACGCCCTCACCGCGGGGGACGACGCCCGTGCCGCCTCCTACCTGGAGTGCGCCGTCGGCGGCGAGATCCTGTGGGGCGCCGGGATCGACACCTCCACCGTCACCGCCTCGCTGCGCGCGGTGGTCTCCGCGGTGAACCGCACCCACCGCTGACCCGGGCGGAGGAGCCGCGCCGGCGCACGGAACCCCGGTGCCCCGGCGCGGCTCCGACCGGCCTCCCCTAGCGGGAGGAGCGGCGGTGAGCTCCGACTCCTCTCGGGTCGACCAGGCCGCGGAGGTCCCGGCCGCCGGGATCGAAGGTCGGGAGGCTGCCGACCAGGACCGTCTCGCCAGGGGTGAACGGATCTCCCGCTCCCCCGCGGAGCTTCGAGCGCGGCACTCGGGTGTCCATGATGGACAGCCCGGTCAGCCAGGCGGAGGCGCCGCGACCGCCCTCGGTCCACCAGACCGCGAGCGCGGTCGCCAGGGCGAATCCGGCGGCCAGCCGGTTCACCTCGCTCGGACCGACGTCGGCGAAGCCGATCAGCAGCACGTACTGGCCGCTGCCGAAGAACAACCGGAACGACAGCCGGACCCTGCCGGGCAGCGCGCCGTCCGGCAGCGCGGGCCGCAGCAGCACCGCGCGCTGCCCCAGCGTGCCTCCGCTGCCCACCAACGTCGGCACCAGCAGGACCAGCACCCCGGGCAGCCAGGCGTTCAGCAGCGCCTGCACCGGATCCGGCAGCACCACCGAGCGCTGCCCGGCGAGGACCAGCGCTCCCACCACCGCGCTGTGCAGCGCGGCTCCGGTGAGCACCACCGCCGCCACGTCGCAGGCCATCCCCAGCAGCCGGCGCCCCGGGGTGACCGGGCGCGGCGTGCGCGGCCGCGAGGCCGGCCTGCCGCCGAGCAGGTCGAGCACCGGCGCCAGCAGCACGCCGAACGCGGTGCCCACCGAGTTCGCCAGCAGGTCGTCCACGTCGAACAACCGGTAGGCGCACGGGTAGAGGAACCACACCCCCGTGAGCTGCGTGCACTCGATCAGCAGCGAGGCCGCGAAGCCCGCGGCGACCGCGCTGCTCCGGCGGAGCCGGAACAGGTGGCGCGCGAACATGCCCAGCGGCACGAAGAACGCCACGTTGAGCAGCACCTGTCCCAGGACCGGGTCGCGCAGCAGCGCCCCGATCCCGGCCGGCGCGCGGAACGATGCGAGGAAGTGCAGCGGCACCAGCTGCGGGGCGTGCTCACCGGGATCCGCGCAGAAGCCGGGCGAGACCCGCGGCAGCGGCAGCAGCGTGAAGGTCATCAGCGCCCAGCAGTGCACGACGAAGCCGAGCACGACCAGCATCCGGCCCGCGCCGACCTCACCTCGCCAGCGGTGCTCGCGAGCCACGAACGGCACGAACAGCAGCACCGACAGCACGGCGCCGCACGCGATCGCCGTCACCGCCGGAGTCACCCGGTCGACCAACACCACTCCTCGTCGCTCACCGCTGCCACGGCGGAGTGTGCCCGCTCGGCCGGGGGCCACCGTTCGGGGCCGGGCCGGCCTTCCCCGCTCGCCACCCCGACATTCGCCGCTCCGCTGGTGAACGCCGTTCGAGGGCTCCGGGGACCGCGAACGCACTGCACACGGTGCGTGTGCGTTGGCGCCGAAAATGTTCACGAACGGTGCATCGACTCGACTAAAGGAGGTATTCGCGGTGGATCACGGGCCAGCAGAATTCAGGGACGGCGGAAGGTCGCTGTGCGCAGACTCACCCCTGGGGAAATGCGGGAGAGCGGCCGGTGCCCGGCCGGTCGTCGGGGCCGGCCGCCCTCCCCGACTCCCCGGCGGCGCGACCGCTCCGGCCGCGAAGTCGATCACAATTGCCACCCGATCGGTCGAGCCCACTTGTCGCTTCCGCCGCCGCGCGGTTGGGTCTGGATACCCCACGAGCCCCGGAGCGGACTGGACGACATGCCCCCGACCGACGACGAGACCGATGACCTCCGATGGCGGATTCCCTGCCACGACTCCGGCGGCGAGAATCGCACGGTGTCGGTCCTGGTCATGGGCGACCGGGTGGCCGTGGTGCTCCCTCCCGGCGACACGTTGATCTTCGAAGCGGACGAGGCGGACGAGCTGGCGACGCTGCTGGACCAGGTGTCGACCTACGCCGAACCGTCCGCCTGAGACCCGGGAGGGCTCGTGGGACTGATCGACGCGGACCTGAGCTTCGACCCCCGCGATCCCCACTTCCCCCTGCCCGAAGGCCCGGTGCGCTGGGCGCTGCAGATCTTCACCGCGGACAACGCCTACGGGCTCGACCCCGCGAGCACCCGGTACGAGAACGGACTGCTGCGCTGCGACCGGCTGGCGCTGCTGGGGCAGCAGCGCACCGCCGAGGGCAGCGCCGAGGTCGAGGTGCACCAGCGCGGCGACCGCACCGCGTGGTCCATCACCGCACGGCACCCGGAACCGGTGAAGGCCGTGAAGCTGCTGCTCACCGGACTCCCGGAGGAGCCGTGGTGGGCCGCGAACACCGGGCGCGGCCGCCAGCTCGGCGATCGCTTCCAGCTCGACTACCCCGGGCCGGAGTGGGCGACGCCCTGGGCCGCGAGCGGGGAGAGCACCCTCAGCGTGCGGGATCCCCTGGTGCGGCGGCAGATCCTGCACGTCCACCGGCCCCGCTACGCCTCCGGCCGCGTCGTCGAGCTGGTGCACGTGGCCGCCGCCTCCGCCCGGCGCGGTGAGCACCGGGTTCCCCCGGTCCTGCTGCACCGCGGCGTCACCGACCACGCCGCCGACCTCGACGAGCACCTGGCCGCCGTGGAGCGCACGCACCGGCTCGAACCCTGGGAGCGGCGCTCCGACGTGCCCGGCTGGCTGCGCGACGTCGCGCTCGTGGTCACCCTGCACGGGCAGCACTGGACCGGGCACGTGTTCAACACCTTCGACGCGATGGCCGAAGCGCTTCGGTTCGTCACCCGGCACGTCGAGCCGCACCGCGTGCTGGCCTACCTGCCGGGGTGGGAGGGCCGCTACTACCACGACTACCCGCGCTACCGGCCCGGCGCGGACCTCGGCGGGGAGCGCGGGTTCGGGGAGCTCGCCGCGAGCGCCCGCTCGCTGGGGGTGCGGCTGATGCCGATGTTCGGCGGCCACGGCGCGAACGTCACCCGCTACCCGGACTGGCGGAGCTCGGTGCTGCTCAACGACACCGGGCGCTACGCGGAGCTGCTGAACCGGCCGGACTGGGACTCCGACCGCACCGGGGAGGGCGATCAGGTCTTCCTCAACCCCGGGGAGCCGCGGTTCCGGGCGCACCTGGTCGAGTCGGTGTCCGCGATCGTGCGGGAGTTCGGCGTGGACGCCGCGTTCTTCGACACCGCCGGGTACTGGTTCGACGATCCGCGGTACGAGGTGCTGGACGGGCTGCGGCTGCTCGCCGCGGAGCTGCGGCTGCGGCATCCCGACCTGCTGCTGGCCGCGGAAGGCTGGTGGGACGCGCTGACGGCGATCTTCCCCCTGAGCCAGCAGTGGTTCGGCGTGGACCGCGACCTGCGGCTGCCGCAGGTGCTGACGCGCTACGCCCGCACCACCGGGCACCTGGCGGAGGGGACGCCGGGGGCCGGGAGCACCGGGGTGCACGAGAAGGGGTTCGTCCCGCGCCCGCCCGACGTGGTCCGCCCCGGGCACGTGCCGGTGGTGGGCATCGTGGGCGACACCCTCGCCCAGCACTCCGCGGAGGTGGCCGACATCGCGCGCTGGGCCCAGGAGCACGCCCCGCCCCGCTGAACGCGACATCTCGCGGGACTCGTCCCGCCACCCGCACCACTCGCACGGCCCCGCACCGTCCCCGCAAGGCCTGACCTGCGACGCTCCCCCCGCCCGAGCAATTTCGCGAGAAATCCCCCGCCCCACCGCCTCCCCGGCACCGCGATTTCGCGAGAAATCGCGCCCCACCCTCATGCCCGGCACCGCGATTTCGCGAGAAATCGCGCCCCACCCTCGTGCCCGGCACCGCGATTTCGTGAGAAATCGCGTCGACGTCGGGGCGGGGTGAGCCCTCCCGGCATCGCCCGGTCAGGTCGCGAGGTCGGCGGTCTCGGCTCGGAGGGCGTCGAGGACGGCGCCGATCGCGGGACGGCCGGCGCTGCCCCGGCGGACCACCGCCTCCACGTTGCGCCCCGCCCGCACCCCGGCGAGCGGACGCAGCACCAGGTTCGGGTTCGCCGCCGCGAAGCGCGGCAGCAGCGCGACCCCGTGCCCGGCCGCCACCAGCGCCTCGGTGATCCGGAAGTCGTTGACCCGCTGCACCACCTCCGGCCGCGTCCCGGTGCGGATCGCCAGCGAGCGCAGCACGTCGTCCACCGGCAGTCCCACGTCGACGCCGATCCACGGCTCCCCGGCGAGCTCGGACAGCTCCACCCGTTCAGCCGCGGCGAGCCGGTGCCCCGGCGGCAGCGCCACGTCGAGCGGTTCCCGGTACAGCCCGACGATCTCCGCGCGCTCGGCGTCGAGCGGCGGCGCGTGGTCGTCCCGGTGGGCCACCACCACGTCGAAGTCCGCGAGCAGCGCCGGCACCCCGGCCGGGCTCATGTCGACGTCCCGGAACTCGATCCGAAGCCGCGGTTGGGCGGCCAGCCTGCGCAGCAGGCCCGGCAACACCAGCTGCGCGCCGGACGGGAACATCGCCAGCCGCACCGCGCCGAGCGGGGCGGAGCGGAAGCCGTCGAGCTCCGCCTCCATCCGGTCCACGGCGGCGAGCACCTCGTCCGCGCGCGCCACCAGCGCCCGACCCGCGTCGGTGAGCCGCACCCCGCGCCCAGCGGGCTCGATGAGCGGCACGCCCGCTTCCACCCGCAGCGCCCGGAGCTGCTGGGACACCGCCGAGGGCGTGTAGTCCAGCGCCTTCGCGACCGCCGTGACGGTCCCGCGGTCGGCGAGCTCCCGCAGCAGCCGCAGTCTCCGCAGTTCCATGAAGCTACGCTACAACGATGTTGCGGACACTGTTGATTGTCCTTCACGGTCGTCCCGGGGCAGGCTCTGTCACGTGACCGTTCGAGATCGTCTCCTCGCCGGCTTCGTGACCGTGCTTTGGGGCGTCAACTTCATCGCGCTGGACTTCTCGTTGGCCCAGTTCCCGCCGCTGTTCTTCGTCGGGCTGCGGTTCGCGGTGATCGCGGTGCCGACGGTGCTGCTGGTCCCACCGCCCGACGTGCGGTGGCGATGGCTGCTCGGCTACGGCCTGGGCTTCGGGACCGTGCAGTTCGCCTTCCTGTTCCTGGCGTTGCAGGCGGGGATGCCGACCGGGCTGGCCTCGCTGGTGCTGCAGGCCTCGGCGCCGTTCACCGTGCTTCTCGGCGGAGTCCTGCTGCGGGAGCGGATCCGCCCCGTGCAAGCGCTCGGCATCGCGATCGCGGTGCTCGGCATGGCCGCGATCGGCTGGCATCGGGCGCAGGCGGCTGCGCTGCTGCCGGTGCTGCTCACGCTGTGCGGAGCGCTCGGCTGGGCGGTCGGGAACCTGTGCAACCGCAGGGCGCAGGCCTCGAACCCGCTGCGGCTGACGCTGTGGATGTCGATCGTGCCGCCGCTGCCGATGTTCGCCCTCTCGGCGCTGGTGGAGGGACCCGGGACCGGCTGGCGCGCGGTCGCGGACTCGGTCAACCACGCGACCGGCTGGGCCGCGCTGGGCGCGCTGGCGTTCACGGCGCTGCTGGCGACGGTGCTCGGCTCCGGGCTGTGGACGACGTTGATGGCGCGGTACCCGGCGAGCACGGTGGCGCCGTTCTCGCTGCTGGTGCCGGTGGTCGGGGTGAGCTCGGCGTGGCTCGTGCTCGGTGAGCGGCCGCACCCGCTGGAACTCGCCGCCGGGGCCGTGGTCGTCACCGGCGTGCTCCTCGGCAGCCGTCCGGCGCGCGCGCCGCTCCCGACCGGCCCGCCGCACCCGGCCGCTGCCGCATCGCGCGACTGAACCTGGCTCACCATTATCACCAGATCGCACCACGGAGTACTCGCGCGAGGTGTCCTCCCCGCCCGGACCTGGTGCCGACCACGATTTCTCGAGAAATCGCGATGGGTGCGGGGAGATTTCGCGAGAAATCGCGCTCCCGGCTCGGGTGCCGGTCAGGCGGGGCGGGACCGGTGCGGGGCCGGCCGGGACCCCCGGCCGACGCGGGTCGATCGCGCGCCGCCACGACGGTTCGCGGGAGCCGCCGGACCCGGCCGGCTCACGCCGGGTCCTGGGGCGGAAGCGCTCCGGCGGGAATGTCCTCGGCGTAGTGGCAGGCGACCCGGTGGCCGGGGGTGAGCGTGCGGAGCTCCGGGCGCTCGGTGGCGCAGCGCTCGGGTCGGCGCCACGGGCAGCGGGTGTGGAAGCGGCACCCCGTCGGCGGGGACGCGGGCGACGGCAGGTCACCGGAGAGCAGGATCTGCTCCCGCTGGTCCTCCACCACGGGGTCGGGCACGGGCACCGCCGACAGCAGCGCGCGGGTGTAGGGGTGCCGGGGCTCGGCGTAGAGCTCGTCGGAGGACGCCTCCTCCACCAGCCCTCCCAGGTACATCACCCCGACCCGGTCGGCGATGTGCCGCACCACGGCGAGGTCGTGCGCGATGACCAGGTAGGTGAGCCCGAACTCCCCCTGCAGGTCCTCGAGCAGGTTCACCACCTGCGCCTGCACGGAGACGTCGAGCGCGGAGACCGGCTCGTCGGCGACGATCAGCTCCGGGCCGACGGTGAGCGCGCGAGCGATGCCGATGCGCTGGCGCTGGCCGCCGGAGAACTCGTGCGGGTACTTGCGCAGTGCGGAGATCGGCAACCCGACGGCCGCGAGCAGCTCGCGCAGCCGGGCGGCGGTGGTCTCGCGGTCCCGGTCGAGGCCGTGCGCGCGCATCCCCTCGACCAGCAGCGCCTCCACGGACTGCCGCGGGTCCAGCGAGGACAACGGGTCCTGGAAGACCATCTGCATCCGGCTGCGCATCCGGCGCAGCGGTTCGCCCTTCATCCCGGACAGGTCGGTGCCGTCGAAGACGACGGTGCCGCCGGTGGGCCGCTCCAACCGCAGCAGCGCCCGGCCGAGGGTGGACTTGCCGCAACCGGACTCGCCGACGAGGCCGTAGGTCTCGCCGCGCCGGATGCGCAGCGACACCCCGTCGACGGCGTGCACGTGGCCGACGGTGCGGTCCAGCAGCACGCCGCGCTTGATCGGGAAGTGCACGGCGAGATCGGTGACCTCGACGAGCACGTCGGTGTCCTGCCCCGGGGCGCCGAGCGTGCCGAGGGCGCCGTCCGCGTTCGTGTTCGTCATGGCAGCTCCGCAGTGCTCACGGCGTCCTCCCGGACGGGGTTGTGGCAGCGCAGGAGGCGCGCGGCCACGTCGATGCTCTCCTCGGGCGGTTCCTGCTCGCAGACCTCCAGCGCGTTCGGGCAGCGCGGGCAGAAGGCGCAGCCGGTGTCCCACGGGATGTTGTCCCCCACCGAGCCGCGGATCGGCGCGAGCCGCCGCCCGCGCGGGGAGTCCAGCCGGGGGACGGAGGCCAGCAGCCCGGAGGTGTAGGGGTGGCGGGGCCGGGCGAACAGGTCGTGCCGGGTCGCTCGCTCCACCACGCGGCCCGCGTAGAGCACGTTCACCTCGTCGCAGAGCCCGGCGACGACGCCCAGGTCGTGCGTGATCATGATCAGCGCGGTGTCGGTGTCGGCGACGAGCTCGGCCAGCAGGTTCAGGATCTGCGCCTGGATGGTCACGTCCAGCGCCGTGGTCGGCTCGTCCGCGATGAGCAGCCGGGGCCGGCAGGCCAGCGCCATCGCGATCAGCGCCCGCTGCCGCATCCCGCCGGAGAGCTGGTGCGGGTACTCCTTGAGCCGTCGCGTCGGGTCCGGGATGCCGACCCGGCGCAACAGCTCGGCGGCCTCCGGCATGGCCTGCTTGCGGCTGCGGCCGCGGTGGCGCTCGATGACCTCGGACACCTGGAGGCCGATCGGCACCACCGGATTCAGCGAGGTCAACGGGTCCTGGAACACCATGCCGAGATCCCGGCCGCGCCGCCGGTCCAGCTCCCGGCGGCCGAGCCCCAGCAGCTCGGTCCCGTCGAAGCGCACCGATCCGCTGACCTCGGCACCGCGCTGCGGCAGCAGCCCCATGATCGCCAGCGAGGTGACGGACTTGCCGCACCCGGACTCCCCGACCAGGCCGACGGTGCTCCCCGGCTCGACGTCGAAGGAGATGCCGTCGACGGCCGTCGTCGGCGGCTCGCCCCGGCGGCCGAACACGACCGACAGGTCGCGGACTTCCAGCAATGCCATATCCCAGGTCCTCACACGTGGAAGGTCGTGGACACCGCGCTCATCGGCGCCGCTTCGGGTCCAGCGCGTCCCGCAGCGACTCGCCGACCAGGGTGAAGCCGAGGGCGACGAGGACGATGCACCCGGCCGGCCAGAACGCGAGCTGCGGGTGCGAGTCGATGACGCCCTGCGCCCCGCCCAGCATCTGCCCCCACTCCGGCACCGAGTCGTCGGCCGCACCCAACCCGAGGAAGGACAGCGCGGCCGCGTCGATGATCGCGGTGGCGAGCACCAGCGTGGCCTGCACGATCACCGGCCCCAGCGCGTTCGGCAGCATGTGCCGGAACACGATGGCGCTCTCCCGCACGCCCAGCGCCCGCGCGGCGAGCACGTGATCGCTGGCCCGCTGCGCGAGCATGGTGCCGCGCAGCAACCGCCCGAAGATCGGGACCTGCACGATCGCCACCGCGAGGATCACCGTGAACCGGCTCTGCTGGACGAACAGCGCCCCGATCGAGACCGCCAGCAGCAGCGAGGGCACCGACAGCAGGACGTCCACGCACCGCATCACGAGCGCGTCGACCCAGCCGCCGAACGCTCCGGCCAGCACGCCCAGCACCAGCCCACCGCCGAGCCCGATCACCGTGGCGGACACCGCCACCAGCAACGTCTGCTGCGAGCCGAGCAGCAACCGGGAGAACAGGTCCCGGCCGTACTGGTCGCCGCCGAGCGGATGGCCGGGCTGCGCGGGCGGGATGGTGTTCTCGGCGCGAGACACCTGGTCCTCCAGCAGGTGCAGCCCCGGATCGTGCGGTGCGAGCAGCGGCGCGGAGAGCGCCAGCAGCACGAACAGCCCGATGATGGTGGCCCCGACCAGGAACACGGGGCTGCGCCGCAGCCGTCGCCAGGCGGAGCCCACCAGGCTCACGCCGACGTCCGACGCGGACCCGGCGAGTTCGTCGACGCGCGTCCGTCGCGCGGTGGGGTTCAGCACGGTCACCTCGCCCGGAGTCTGGGGTCGATCCACGCGTACGACAGGTCGACGAGCAGGTTGACCAGCACGTACACCATCGCCGATGCCAGGATCACCACTTGCAGCACCGGGAAGTCCTTGCGTTCGAAGCCGACCGCGACCGCCTGGCCGATCCCGGCGATGTTGAACACCCGCTCGGTCAGCACCGCACCCGCCAGCAGCGCCCCGGTCTGCAGACCGATGGTGGTGACCACCGGAAGCATCGCGTTGTGCAGCACGTGCCGACGGCGGATCACCCCGGCGCCCAGGCCCTTCGCCCGGGCGGTGCGCACGTAGTCCTCGTCGAGCACGTCGAGCACCGCGGCCCGGGTGATCCGGAAGATCACCGCGAACGGGATGGTGGACAGGGCGACCGCGGGCAGCAGCAGGTGCACCAGCGCGTTCCACGAGGCGTCCCACTCGCGGGTCAGCAGTCCGTCCAGGACGTAGAAGCCGGTGACCCGGGTGGCCTCGATCCCGGTGTCCTGCCTGCCGGAGGCCGGGAGCCAGCCCAGCTCCACGGCGAAGACGAACTTCAGCAGGAACGCCAGGAAGAACACCGGCACGGCCACGCCCACCAGCGACCAGGTGATGCTCAGGTTGTCCCACCAGCCGCCGCGGCGGCGCGCCGCCAGGTAGCCGAGCGGGACACCGATCGCCACGGCTAGCAGCAGCGCCAGCAGCGAGAGCTCCAGCGTCGCCGGGAAGCGGGTGAGGAACACCTGCACCGCCGGGGTGCCCCGTTCCACTCCGGTGGAGGTGCCGAAGTCACCGCTCAGCGCGCGCAGCACGAACTTCCCGTACTGCGCCCAGATCGGCTGGTCCAGGCCGAGCTGCGCCTCCAGGGCGGCGCGGGACTCCGGGGTGGCGCGGTCTCCGAGCAGCGCGGAGACCGGCCCACCGGGCAGCAGCCGCAGCCAGCCGAACAACAACATGGACAGGACGAAGACGACCAGCACCAGCTGGGCCAGTCGCCGGATCGTGTAGCGGAGCAAGCGTCCCCCGTTGCGCGTCGTGATCGTCGGAGCGGCTCGGGCCCTCGTCGCCCACCACCGGGCCCGGCCCCGGTGGACGACCGCGCGATTTCTCGAGAAATCGCGCCCGTCCGTGCCCGGCCGCCGCGATTTCTCGAGAAATCGCGGCGGCCTCAGGTCAGCCGGTGACGGTGACCCCGGCGAACTCCTCGGCGGTCAGCGGGGACGGGATCAGCCCCTCGACGTTCTCGCTGACCACGATCGCGGGCGGCGAGTGCGACAGCGGGATCGCGGGGAGGTACTCGGAGAGCAGCTTGCGGTTGATCTCCTGGTACATCCCGCCGCGCCGCGCCTCGTCGGGTTCGCCGTCCGCGGCCCGCAACTCCTCGGCCAGCCGCTCGCCCCAGGGCGCGGGCTCCGTGTAGAACCGGTTCGTCGGCGTGCCGAAGAAGGTGCCGATGAAGTTGTCCGGCGTGTTGTAGTCCCCGGTCCAGCCCAGCAGGAAGACGTCGGCGCGGGCGTTGTCCACGTCGTCGATGTAGCCGCCGTTCCACGGCTTGCTCACCGCGTTCACCGTGATCCCCGCTTCGCGCAGGTCCTCGGCGATCGCGTTGAAGATGCCCTGCGGGTCCGGCATGTAGGGCCGGGTGACCTCGGCGGGCCAGTAGAAGTTGACCGCGAGGTCCGAGGCTCCCGCCTCGGCGAGCAGCTGCCGCGCGCGGTCCGGATCGTGCTCGTACCGCTGCACGTCCGGGGCGTAGCCGTCGACGGTCTCCGGGTAGAACTGGGTCGCGACCTCGGCCCCCTCGGGCAGGTTCGCCTGGACCAGGTTCTCCCGGTCCACCGCGTGCGCGAGCGCCTGGCGCACCCGCAGGTCCCGCAGCTTCGGGTTGTTCTTCTGCGTGATGCCCAAGTACATGATGTTGAACGGATCGCGGATCTCGACCTTGTTGCCCGAGTCGCGCAGCGACTTGAGGTCGGCGGCGTTGGGCAGGTCGTAGCCGTCGATGCCACCGGATTCGAGTTCCTGCTTGCGCGTGGTCTCGTCCGGGATGATCCGGAAGGTGAGGTCGTGCAGCTTCGCCTTCTCGCCCCAGTAGTCCTCGTTGCGCTGCAAGCGGATCGCGGCGTTGCCCTGGTCGTAGGAGACGAAGGTGAACGGGCCGGTCCCGGTCGGGTGCGACTGCGCGTACTCGGGGTAGACGAAGCTGTCGCCCTGCGCCCGCACGTCGTTGGCGCGGTAGCGGTCCATCGCCGTCGGCGACTGCATGCTGAACGCGGGCAACCCGAGCAGGTCGGGGAACTTCGAGGTGGCGCGGGTCAGGTGCACCGTGGCCGTCGCGGGATCGGGGTTCTCGCAGGAGGCGTACAGCGAGGGCTGGGCGCCGTCGGCGAAGCCGCCGAAGTTCTCGATCCAGTAGTACGACAGCGCGTTGTTCTGCCCGGCGCCGGTCTGGTTGTACCAGCGCTCGAAGTTCTTGCAGACGGCCTCGCCGTTGAAGTCGGTGCCGTCGTGGAACTTCACGCCCTCGCGCAGGTGGAAGGTCCACGACTTCCCGTCGGGGGTGTGCTCCCAGCTCTCGGCGAGCTCGGGTTCCACCTCGGCGGTCCCCGCCTTGAACCCGACGAGGCCCTCCATGATCTGCCGGGTGACCCGGAAGGTCTCGCCGTCGGAGGCGTAGAAGGGGTCGAACAGGTCGGGCGCGCCCGCGGCGCCGAAGGTGAAGCTGCCGCCCTCACCGCCGCCCTCCCCGCGCTGCGACTCGGCGCACCCCGCCGCGGCGGCGGCGAGCGCGCAGGTGATCCCGACGATCGCGATCCGGCGCCCGGCTCCGCGCGACCGGCGCGACCTCGACGGGTCTCTCATCCCAGCACCCCTGATCATCCAGCACCTCGATGTGTCTCAGGTCTCACAGTGCTGAGAACAGTAGTCGGGTTCGCTCCCCCATTGGAGTAGTTCAGGTTACGATCTCGCTACCTGAACGACGTTTACCGAATCCGATTGCGCCCGACTCCGGGAAAAACGGGAATTACCCGAAGCGGAATCCGATCCCGCCGCTGACCTGCGCGGACCGGCGGGGAAATGGGCAGGCCCATCGGGATCGCGCGCCTGGGCCGAGAAGATCAACGAGATCTGATCCGTTCGCCGGAACCACGCGAGGAGCGGTGCGAGTCAATTCCGCTCGGAATCGATCCGGAAATCGGCGCGTTCCCGGGTGCGGTCGGCGGCGAACCACTCGCGCTCGAAGCGCTGCCAGCGGCGCAGCTCCGCCCGGGATGCCTCGCCGTCGCGGGCCACCGCCCGTTCCAGGCGTCGCTCCGGCCCCACCGGCTCCACCCAGATCGCGCAGGACAGCAGCGGGGCCGCCGCCGCGCGCGCGGCCGACACCCCTTCCAGCACCAGGACCTCCGGCACCGGTACCGCCACGTGCGCGCCGAGCACGGGACGCCCGCCCGGCCACTCGGTGCGCCGGTACCCGCCCGCGAGCCCATTCCGCAGCGGGTCGAGGACGCCCGCGCGGAACCGGGGCCACCAGTCCACGGGCTCGTCCCAGGTGGCGAAGTCGTCGGTGCGGATCAACCGCACCGCACCGGGGAGCCGGGCCACCAGCAGCTCGGCGAAGGTGGACTTGCCCGCCCCGGAAGGCCCGTCCACGGCGGCCCAGCGCACCGCGCCCAACCGGGGCGGCGCCGCGCGGATCCGCTCGGCCGCCACCTCGGCGACCGAGCGGAACGAGCGCGCGGTGCTCACATCGCGCGGCGGCCCGACAAGGCGCGGCCCAGCGTCAACTCGTCGGCGAACTCCAGGTCACCGCCCATCGGAAGCCCCGACGCCAGCCGCGTCACGTTCAGGCCGGGGAAGTCCCGCAGCATCCGCACCAGGTACGTCGCCGTGGCCTCCCCCTCGGTGTTGGGATCCGTCGCGATGATCACCTCGGTGATCTCGTCGGCACCGATGCGCGTGAGCAGCTGCCGCACCCGGAGCTGGTCCGGCCCGATGCCCGACAGCGGATCCAACGCCCCGCCCAGCACGTGGTAGCGGCCCTTGAACTCGCGGGTGCGCTCCACCGCGAGCACGTCCTTGGGCTCCTCCACCACGCACACCAGCGCGGCGTCGCGGCGCGCGTCCTGGCAGATGCGGCACTTCTCCCGCTCGGAGACGTTGCCGCAGATCTCGCAGAACATGACGCCTTCCTTGACCTTCTGCAGCACCTCCTGCAGCCGGGTCACGTCCGCGGGCTCCGCCGCGAGCAAGTGGAACGCGAGCCGCTGGGCGCTCTTCGGGCCGATGCCCGGGAGCCTGCCCAGCTCGTCGATCAAGTCCTGGACCGGACCTTCGTACACGGTGGACGCCCCGTCACATGCCCGGGATGCCGAGGCCCGAGCCCTGGCCGCCCAACGCCCCGCCCAGCGGACCCATCTTCTCCGCCTGCAGCTCCTGCGCCACCCGGTTGGCGTCGCGCACCGCCGCGACCACCAGGTCCGAGAGGGTCTCGGTGTCCTCGGGGTCGGCGGCCTTCGGGTCGATCGAGACCGACTTGAGCTCGCCGGTACCGCTGACGACCGCGCTCACCAGACCCCCGCCCGCGGAGCCGCTGACCTCCGCTTCGGCGAGTTGCTGCTGGGCGCTCATCAGCTGCTGCTGCATCTGCTGCGCCTGCTCCATGATTTGCTGCATGTTCGGCTGGCCACCCGGTTGCACCGTGGTCCTCCAGAGCTGTTCTCGGGTCTCCGCTGGAGCTCGTCGCCTGGTGATCGCGCCCGGCGCTCCCGGCCGCGCGACCGGCTCGAACCCAGCTCGGGCACGTGCCCGAACCGGGCACTCCTCCAGGGTAGTCGGACCGCGGCGGACACCGGCGAAGGCTGGGCCGACGCCCCGGCTGCCCCACCGGGCGGAACCGGCACCGGGCCCCTCGCGGAGGCGACGAGCAGGACCGGTCGGGCCTTCCGCTCGTACCGCTTCAAGGTCCAGCGCGAAGCCGCGTTCACCCGCACCGGCAGCGCCTCCCGGCCGGTTCGCCGCCCGTGACCGCGTGACAAGGTGATCACATGGCGGTGGACATGGTGCGGTTACTGGAACTGGCGAGCTGGCGCGCGTTCGACGTGGACGAGGCCGGGCGCGTGCTCGCCGGCTCCGACGAGTCCGGCTCGACGCAGCTCGTGGAGCTCTCCCCGAACGGCGGCGTCACCGCGCTCACCGCGCTCTCCGGCGCCGTCACCGGCCGGTACCTGCCGGGTGAGCGGGCGGCGGTCATCCAGCACGACACCGGCGGCAACGAGCGCGGCCAGCTCTCCCTGATGCGGCTGGACCGCCGCCGCACCCACCCCGCCGGGCTCGACGACCTGCAACCCCTCGTGCGGGACGCGCGCTACGTGCACCGGCTGCTGGACGTGCTGCCCGGGCGGCTCGTCTACGCCACGAACCGGCGCAACGGGGTGGACTTCGACGTCGTGATCCGCAGCGCGCTCACCGGCGAGGAGCGCGTCGTCTACGACGGCGGAGGCATGGTGCAGGAGGTCGTGGCCTCCCCCGACAGCCACTACGTCGCGCTCACGCTGCCCGGCGAGCAGCCGATGTCCGATCAGATCCTGCTGGTCAACACCATGCCCGCCACCGAGGACGAGCGGGTGCGGACGCTCAGCGGTCCCCGGGAGCACACCCGCAACACCCACATCCGCTGGCTGCCCGACGACTCCGGTCTGGTGGTGAACACCAACGCCGGGCGGGACCGCATCGGGATCGCCCGCCTCGACCCGCGCACCGGGGACCGCAGCTGGCTGGTGACCTCCGAGGAGCACGACCTGCTGGGCTGGCTCTCCCCCGATGGCCGCGCGCTGCTCGTGCAGACCAACGACGACGGCGCGGGCCGGCTCTCGCTGCACGACGCCCGCACCGGGGAGCTGCGGCGCGAGATCGCGCTGCCCGGGGACGGCTGGTGCGCCTTCCCGCTCCCCTCACCGGTCTGGTCGCCGAACTCGCGACTCGTCGCGCTGTCGTTCAGCTCCCCCGAGGTGCCCGGGGACGTGCTCGTGCTCGACGTGGCGGAGGGGAAACCTCGGGCCAGGACGGACTCGGCCGCCGCGCTCGCCGGGGAACGCCTGGTCACGCCGACCACGCACCGGGTGCCCGCACCGGACGGGGCCGGGGTGCCGTGCTTCGCCTACCAGCCCGAGGACCCCACCGGCTCCTCGGTCCTGATCATCCACGGCGGGCCCGAGGGGCAGTCGGTCCGCACCTTCAACCCGGTCGTGCAAGCCCTCGCCGCGCAGGGGCACACCGTGCTCGTGCCCAACGTGCGCGGCTCCACCGGCTACGGGAAGGCCTGGTACAGCGCCGACGACCGGCGGCTGCGGCTGGACTCGGTGCGGGACCTGGCCGCGCTGCACGACTGGCTGCCGGAACTCGGGCTGGACCCGAAGCGGTCGGCGCTGTGGGGCGGGTCCTACGGCGGGTACATGGTGCTTGCCGGGCTCGCGTTCCAGCCGGAGCGGTGGGCGGCCGGGGTGGACATCGTGGGCATCTCCTCGCTGGTGACCTTCCTGGAGAACACCTCGCCGTACCGGCGGGCGCACCGGGAGCGGGAATACGGGTCGCTGGCCGAGGACCTCGACTTCCTGCGGCAGGCCTCACCGCTGACGCACGTCGCGGAGATCTCGGCGCCGCTGTTCGTGATCCACGGGGCGAACGACCCGCGGGTTCCGCTGTCGGAGGCGGAGCAGCTGGCGACGGCGGTGCGGGAGAACGGCGTGGAGTGCGAGCTGCTCGTCTTCGACGACGAGGGCCACGGCCTCGCGAAGCGCTCCAACCGCCTCGACGCCTATCCGCGGGCCCTCCGCTTCCTCACCCGTCACCTCATCTGACCTCGCCCCAGCGCCCGAGCTCCGGAGATTTCGCGAGAAATCGCGCGCCCCGCACCGCCCCTGCCCCACCAGCCGCACCGCCGAGGCACCGCGATTTCGTGAGAAATCGCGGTGCCTGCACCACTCGCACCGGCCTGCACCGAGGGCGCAACACCTGACCTGCGGCGATGCCCGGGGGTCGCAACTTCACGAGAAATCTCCCCACCCCACCTGGTCGAGCGGACGGAGATTTCTCGCGAAATCGCGTCCCCTGCCCCAGCCCTGGCCAGCCAGCGGCGGGACCGAGGCGTCGCGATTTCGCGAGAAATCGCGGTGGGTGTACCAATCGTGCCGGTCTGCGCCGAGGGGCAGCGTGTGAACTGCGGCGATGGTCGGGGCGCGATTTCGCGAGAAATCTCCCCGGTCCGGGCGGGGAGGGGAGATTTCGCGGGAAGTTGCGGGGGCGGCCGCGCCGGGGTGGGTGGCGCGGCATCGGCCGGGACCGGTGCGGCGCGCGGCGCGAGCGGGGGCTCCTCCCGCCGCGGGAGGGTGCGGGTGGTGGGAACGCGCGCCGGAGCGCGTCAGTCGTCGATCTTGCGGGCGCCGAGTTCGGCGGCGAAGAGCTCGACGGCCTCCTCCTCGCGGTCGCGACGCGGGACGGCCTCGGCGGCCGAGGCCGGTGAGGAGCCGACGATCATGGCTTCCTCGTCCTCCTCGTCCGGCGGCGGCGCGGGCGGGAGCGCGTCCTCCGGCGGAGGCTCGTCCTCCGGGGGCGGCTCCGGCGGAGGCGGGATGTCGTCGGCGGCGGGTCGCGCCCGGCCGGCCGCCTGGCCGCCGGGACGGCGCGCGGACCAGTCCGTCGCGGGCTTGCGCTGCGCCGCTCCCTCGGTGCGCGAGGAGGGCTGCGGCCGCGACGGAGCGGGCCTGCTCGGCTGGGCCGGGGATCCCGACTGCCCGGGTGCCTGCGGCGGCGGGGCGGCCCCGGCCTCGACGCAGCGCACGTCGTACTCCGCACCGGAGCCGAGAACCTCCCGCAGCGACTCCCGGACGAAGTCGATGCGCCGCTGCTGCGAGAACTGCTTCACCAGCCCGGAGGTCGGCATCGTCAGCACCAGCGTGCCGTCTGCGTAGTCGTGCACCGTCGCGTTGAGCAGCAGCGCCTGCGTCGGCCGGTTCCGCTGGGCGACGGCGCGCAGCACGTCCGTCCAGACCCGGCGCACGTCGGCGGCGCCGAAGCCGGTGGAGTGCGCGGCGCCCGGCTCGGCGGCGGCGGGCTCGGACGGTTCGGACGCGGCGGGCCGCTCGGGCGCCGCCGGCACGGGGCGTTCGGGTGCGGGCGGCTCGGTCGCGGCCGGAGCGGAGTGCTCGGGAGCGGAGCGCTGCGGGGCGGGCCGAGCCGCCGGGGCAGCAGGCCGCGGCTGCTCCGCCGCGGGAGCCGGTTCCGGACGAGCCTGTTCAGCGGGGGTGGCGGAGCCGCGATCGCTGGGCCGCTGGAACACCCGCCGCCCGGCGGACGCCGACTCCCCGGCGGGAGCAGCCGGACCAGTCGGAGCGGCCGAAGCAACCGGAGCGGAGGGAGCGGCCGGAGCAGCGCTCGGGCCACCGCTGTCGGGCGCGGCACCACCGGTCTCGGCGGGCGGGGCGAGCGTCATCCGCCGCTCGACCTGCTCCAGCCGCTGCAGCAGCGCGGCCTCCGACTCCGCCACCGCGGGCAGCATCATCCGCGCGCACAGCAGTTCCAGCAGCAACCGGGGCGCGGTCGCCCCGCGCATGTCCTGCAGCCCGGAGTGCACGATCTCCGCGAACCGGGACAGCGTGGCGGCACCGAGCTGCTCGGCCTGGGTCTGCATCTTGGTGAGCTCGTCCCCCGCCGCGTCGATCAACCCGCGATCTCCCGCGTCGGGGACGGCGTGCAGCAGCACCAGGTCCCGCAGCCGGTCGAGCAGGTCGGAGGCGAAGCGGCGCGGGTCGTGCCCGGCCTCGACGAGCTTGTCGACCGTCCCGTACACGGAGGCGCCGTCTCCGGCGGCGAGCGCGTCGACCATGTCGTCGATCAGCGCGACGTCGGTGACCCCGAGCAGCGCGACGGCCCGCTCGTAGGTGACGCCCTGCTCGCTCGCCCCGGCCAGCAGCTGGTCGAGCACGCTGAGCGTATCCCGCGCCGAACCTCCGCCGGCGCGGATCACCAGCGGGTACACGGCGGGCTCGACCCGCACGTCCTCGTCGGCGCAGATCCGCTCCAGCAGCTCGCGCATCACGCCGGGCGGCATCAGCCGGAAGGGGTAGTGGTGGGTCCGGGACCGGATGGTGGTGAGCACCTTGTCCGGCTCGGTGGTCGCGAACACGAAGATGAGGTGTTCGGGCGGTTCTTCGACGATCTTCAGCAGGGCGTTGAAGCCCTGCGTGGTGACCATGTGGGCCTCGTCGATGATGAAGATCCGGTACCGCGACTGGGCGGGCGCGAAGAAGGCCCGGTCCCGCAGCTCGCGGGTGTCGTCCACACCGCCGTGGCTGGCCGCGTCGAGCTCGACGACGTCGACACTGCCGGAGCCCTCGGGGGCGAGCGCCTCGCACGAGTCGCACTCCCCGCACGGGTCCGGCGTCGGCCCCTGCGCGCAGTTCAGCGACCGGGCGAGGATGCGCGCGCTGGAGGTCTTCCCGCAGCCGCGAGGCCCGGAGAACAGGTAGGCGTGGTTGATCCGCTGCGCCGACAGGGCGGTGCGCAGCGGTTCGGTGACGTGCTCTTGGCCGACGACCTCAGCGAAGGTCGCCGGACGGTACTTGCGGTAGAGGGCGAGCGCCACGGCCGAAACCCTACGCGGTGGGACCGACAGCCCGGATCGGGGCGGTCCGATCGGAAGGGCGACATCGGGGACGCATCCGGGCCCACCCGGGTGCGGACAGTAAGCGGGACCCCGTGCACCCGCCAGAGCCCGCTTACCCTTGCTGCCTTCCGGCCCTGGGGGAGTTCACAGGATGGACGCCGCACGGAGTCCCGCCGAAAGTCTAACGCGACTCGTCCCGGGCTTCGACACCCGCCCCGTGCGAGCCCCGCCACCTGGGCCGGTGATCGCCTGTTTCGCCCGCTTCCGGCATCATCTGGTGCATGTCTCTGCGGATCTCCTTCGCCGGTCGCCGGGCTCTCGCGCTGACCGGAGCCGTCGCGGCCCTCGCCCTGACCGCGTGCACGCCCCCTGGCGAGCCGTCCTCCCAGCCGCCCGGCCCGGGCACCCCGCCGCCGCCGCGCGAGCAGAACCAGACCGGCTCGTTCGAGGGCACCCTCCAGGCGCCCGGTGGCCAGGGTTCGGCGTTCACCTACAACCAGGCCGTCGCCCCGGAGGGCGCCACGGTGAAGGCCACCGTCGAGGGCTCCGAGCAGTCCAGCGTGGTGAACTTCCAGGTCACGGGCCTGCTGCCGAACCGCGGTTACGCGGTGCACGCGCACACCAACGCCTGCGGCGCCACCGGCGACGCGGCGGGGCCGCACTTCCAGAACCGGCAGGACCCGGCGGCCTCGCCGCAGAACCCGTCCTCGGACCCGGCCTACGCGAACCCGCAGAACGAGATCTGGCTGGACCTGCAGACCGACGCGCGGGGCGCGGGAAGCGCCTCCGCGAACGTGCCGTTCGACATCACCGGTGACCGCACCCCGAAGTCGATCGTCGTGCACGAGGCCTCGAACACCAACACCGCCGCGGGCCAGGCGGGCACCGCGGGCGCCCGGGCCGCCTGCTTGAACATCCAGCCCTGACCCGAGGGCGATCTCCGGTGAACGGCCCGCTCCCACCGGGCGGGCCGTTCACCTCGATGGCCGGGGACGCCGGGCCGGCGCTCGCCTCCGGCGGCGCCGCGTTCGCGCGGGCCGCGCCGGTAACGCGAACGGGCGCCGACGCGCTAGCAGGACGTACCGGGCGGAACGTCCACCGGCCTCAGGAGGCCCCATGCGCATGATCTTCGTGAACCTGCCCGTCCAGGACGTGCGGCGGTCGAAGGCGTTCTTCGCGGAACTCGGCTTCGAGTTCGACGACGAGTTCTCCGACGAGAAGACGCTCTGCGTGGTCGTCGAGGAGAACATCATGGTGATGCTGCTGGAGCGCGACCGCTTCGCCGAGTTCATCAACGGCGACATCGCCGATCCCGCGACGACCGAGGTGCTCAACTGCCTCAGCGTGGACACCCGCGAGGGGGTCGACGAGCTCGTCGCCAAGGCCGTCGCGGCCGGGGGCTCGGCCTGGAAGCCGAGTTCGGAGATGGGCCCGATGTACGGCGGGAGCTTCCGGGACCCCGACGGGCACGTCTGGGAGCTCGTGCACTCCCCTTCCAGCACCGGCTGACATCCGGGCGGCTCGGCGGGACGGGTCGCGTGCGCCGCCATCCCGTCCGCGCGGGCGCGCCGCTGATCAGGAATTCGGAGCGTACCGGCTGGTCAGGACCCCTTTCCGGGGAGTCGGAACCCTCCTGCTAGGCTTCCGCACGGAGGATTGGCCGAGCGGCCTAAGGCGCACGATTGGAAATCGTGTTGGGTTAATAGCCCTCACGGGTTCGAATCCCGTATCCTCCGCGGAACGGCGGCCCCGGTGCTCGATGAGCACCGGGGCCGCTGTCGTTCCACCCCGTTTCCGGGGAATCCGGCCCCGTTCCCGGGACCCGTCAGCTGCAGTCGCCGAGCTCCTGCACTTCGCCCTTCGAGGCGTTCCGCCGCGGCTCTCCCATGACTCCCCCCTTCGTCACCCAGAGCCCCAGCGTACTCACCTTGAGTGACAACCAGGAGTGCTACCAGCGGAGTCGTCGCCCACTCCAGCGCGACCGCGACCAGCTCTCGCTCGCACGCCGGGACCATTCTCGATCGTGTTCCCGCTCCTCGCGGACAGCAGTACCCGCACGAGCATCCCCAGCACGCGCGCGACGGCGCAACGCTTTCCCCGGCAGATGAGCAGAATTCCTCAACCAATCCCGGCATTCCTACGCAGAAACTCCGTCGGTTCGACGATTCCGCCGAATGAATGGATCTCCTGCCGGATCGGGGCAGCGGGGCGGGAACGCGGCCGCCCGCGACCGCACCCGCGAGACCGCCGCCCCGGCGCGCCAGCTGGTCAGCGCCAGAACCGTCGCGGCCCAGATCGACGATTCGACCCACCGGGAGCCCCGGGGGCCGAACCGGCGGGTCGGAGCCGGGCCATCACCGGGCCGGACGCAGCCGCACCACCTGCGGGTCGTGATCGCTGGCCTGGTCGGCGAACTCCGCGTTGACGTGCACGACGTCGTACTCGGCCGGGCCGACGCCGGGCGAGAGCAGCACGTGGTCCAGCGCCTGCGCGTTGCCCTCGTAGACGTAGCTGTAGCGCTCGGTCGGCGGCAGCGCCTCGGCGGGCGAGGACAGCGCCCCGTCACCGGTCAGCACCCGCAACGCCGGGGAGAAGCCGAAGTCGTTGAAGTCGCCGGTCACCACGACGTTCGCGTCCGGGTCGGCCGCGCGCAGCTCGGCGGCGAAGTCGTGCACCAGCCGCGCCTGCGCCACCCGCTGCCGCTCGGACTCGCGCGCCGGCGGCTGGAACCGGCCGTGCATCGGCTGGTCGCCGCCCTTGGAGGCGAAGTGATCGGCGACCACGAACACCGGAGCGCCCCGGAAGGTGAACTCGCCCGCCAGCGGCTTGCGGCTCGCCCGCCACGCCTCGTCGCCCGGCGCGATCCGGCCCGGGGAGGAGCTCAGCTCGGGTCCGGACTCCCCGCGCACCACCTCGACCGGTGTTCCCGCGTCCCCGCCAGGGCGATCCGCGAAGGACACCCGCGCCGGGTTGAACAGGAACGCCACCCGGATGTTGCCACCTGGTTGGCCGCCGTCGGCACCGTCGACCGGGTCGATCTGCCGCCACTCGTAGCGCGGTCCGCCCGCTGCCTCGATCGCGGCCGCGAAGCGCTCCAGCGTCCCGCCCGCCGCGACCACGCCGTCGTCGGTGGCACCGGTGTCGTCCTGCACCTCCTCCAGTGCGATCACGTCGGGGGCGGCCAGGTTCTCGGCCACGCCCCGCGCCAGCCGGTCGAACTTCCGCTGCTCGTCGGTGGCGGCCAGGTTCTCCACGTTGTAGGTGGCGACGGCGAGCTCGTCCTCGGCTTGGGCGCGGGTCGTCTCCGGACGCACCCCGACCGGCCGGTGCTCGCCCAGCGTCGTGGCCGCGAGCAGGTAGCCGCCGAACCGGCTGTAGTCCAGCGGCCCCTCGGTGCGCCCGGACAGCTCATCGCCCACGTTCGCGGCGGGAACCGGCGGGCCCACCGGTTCCACCTTCAACCGGCCCGAGTTCGGCCGGTCGTAACCGGTGTAGGTGGTGGTGCCGCGCTCACCCGCGTTCTGCTCGGGCTTCGAGGTGACGGTGAGCGCGCCGTAGGAGTCGGTCGGTCCGACCACCCGCGCGTCCGCGATGCCGACGGTCATGTGCTCGCGGGACTCGTAGAAGTCCAGCGCGAACCGGGCCGGCTCCAGCGGCAGCGCGTCCAGCTCGCCCTCCGGCGCGTACGCCTCCGGCACCGAGTCCGGGGTGAGCGGCTCCGCCGCCGGGACCGGCGCGGTGCCCGTGACCTGCCAGGTCGCCCCGGACAGCTCGGTGAGCGACTGGTTCGGCGTGGTCTCCGGGTCCTCGCCCTCGCCGACCGCGTAGTACTCGGCGACGGTGCCGGAGACCGACACCACATCGCCCACCGCCACCGCCGGCGCCTCGCCCGGGGTGTAGACGAACAGGCCCTCGCTGGTGCGCGGGTCGTCGTCCGGCTCCGGGTCCTGGAACCAGAACCCGGGCGAGGTCCCCGCAGCGCGGATTCCCGTCACCACGCCGGGCACCCCGCTGACCTGCTGTCCCAGCAGCGGGGAGACGCGGCCGACGCCCTGCACGTCGTGGATCCGCACCTCGGCGGCGAGCGCCGAACCCGGCAGCACCACCAGCACCCCGCACGCGGCCAACGACCCCGCCAGCACCCTCGACGATCCGCCCACGAGCTCGCACCCCTGTCACTCGACGATCAGTCGAGTGCAGACGGTACTGCGCCCGGACGACCGGTGACCCCGCTTCGCACGACGAACCGGTGCCGCCGCGGCCCTAACCCACCCGGATCTCCGGGCGGTGGACGTCCATCCAGGTGGCGATGTCGAGGGCTCGGTCCAGCTTCTCCCGCTCGTAGCCCGGCAGGGCCTCCGGCGGCGTGTTCACCGTGGCGTCGAACCACTTGCGGTAGATGACCTGGAACATCGGGTGGTCCTGGTCGGACAGGATCTCCCGGCCCAACGCCTGCAGCTTCCCCGCGTACGCGGGGTCCTGGGTGGACGGGTAGGGGCTCTTCACCCGCTCCAGCACCGAGTCCGGCAGCACGTCCGCGGCCGCCGCGCGCAGCAGGCTCTTCTCCCGGCCGTCGAAGCTCTTCATCGCCCACGGTGTGTTGTAGACGTACTCGACGAGCCGGTGATCGCAGAACGGGACGCGGACCTCCAGGCCGACGGCCATGCTGATCCGGTCCTTGCGGTCCAGCATCGCCCGCAGGAAGCGGGTCAGGTGCAGGTGGCTGAGCACCCGCATCCGCTGCTCGTGCGGGTCGGCGCCGGGCAGCGGCTCCACCTCGGCGACCGCGTCGTGGTAGCGGTCCTTCAGGTAGGTCATCAGGTCGATGCCGGCGTCCAGGTCGGGGTCGAAGAACTCCGAGACCGGCGGACCGCCGTCGTCCGGCGAGGCCTCCCCGGCGGCGAGCACCGGCACCATCCACGGGAAGATCTCCGCCTGCTGGGTCGCCGGGTCGTGGAACCAGGGGTAGCCGCCGAAGAGCTCGTCGGCGGTCTCCCCGGACAGCGCCACCGTGGAGTGCTCGCGGATCGCCTGGAACAGCAGGTACAGCGAGACGTCGACGTCGGCGGCGCCGACCGCGAAGTCCTTCGCGGTGATCACCTTCCGGCGGGTCGCCGGGTCGGACAGCGCCTCTTCGCCGAGCACGATGTCCCGGTGCACCGAACCCACGTGGTTCGCGACGTCGTGCACGAACGGCGAATCGGGGGTGGCGCGCATGTCGTCGGGGCGGAAGTTGTCGGCCAGTCCCACGAAGTCCACCGAGAAGCTGCGCACCCGCTCGCCCCGCGCCGCGAGCTGCTGGGCGGCCAGCGCGGTCAGCGCGCTGGAGTCCAGACCGCCGGAGAGCAGCACGCCCAGCGGCACGTCCGCGGTGAGCTGCCGGTTCACCGAGTCGTCGAGCAGCTCGCGGATGTTCGCGATCGTGGTGTCCAGGTCGTCGGTGTGCTCGGCGGTGCGCAACGTCCAGTAGGTGCGCTCCCGCAGCCCGGAGCGGTCCACCACGACCAGCGTGCCGGGCACGACCTCGCGCATCCCCGACCAGATCGCGTGCCCGGGCGTCTTGATCCCGCCGAGCAGCTCGCCCATCCCGTCGGCCTCGACCACGGCCCGCACGCCGGGGTGGGCCAGGATCGCCTTCGGCTCGGAGCCGAACAGCACGCCGTCGCCGGTCTCCTTGAAGTAGAACGGCTTGATGCCGAGCCGGTCGCGGACCATGACCAGCTTCTCGTCCCGGCCGTCCCAGACCGCGAAGGCGTACATGCCGTTGAGCCGGTCGACGAGGGATTCGCCCCACTCCAGGTACCCGCGCAGCACCACCTCGGTGTCGCTGGCGGTCCGGAACTCGTGCCCCCGCCCGCGCAGCTCCTCGCGCAGCTCGACGAAGTTGTAGGCCTCACCGCTGTAGGTCAGCACCACCGGCCCGTCCGGGGTGCGGACCTCCATCGGCTGCCGACCGCCCTCGATGTCGATCACCGCGAGCCTGCGGTGCCCGAGGCCGACGTGCCGGTCGAGCCAGAGCCCGCCGGCGTCGGGCCCGCGGCAGGACATCGTCTCGGCCATCGCTTCCACCACGGGGCGCTTGCGGGTCACGTCCTCGTCGAACGCCACCACTCCGGCGATTCCACACATTCCGCGCTCCTCCTGCCCGAGACGACCGGCCACCTCGGAGCCTCCCGGCGATCGGTGCGGAAAATCACCACACCTGGGCGGGGCGCGAACGCGCGAACGCCCCCCGCGCGTGCGCGGAGGGCGTCCACATCGGACCGATCGGGATCGCTGATCAGGACACCGGCAGCGCTACCGGGCCCGGCAATCGAGCCGGTCCTGGGGAGATCAGGAGACCCAGAGCTCGACCGGCGGGTTCGGGCCCGGCACGGCGGCGCGGTACATGCAGCTGCTCCAGCGACCCTGGGCCTTGCCGTCGGCGCAGGCCTTCGAGGCGGCGGCGTGCGAGGGGTACACACCCGCGTAGGTGCCGGCGGCGGAGGCCGGGCCCGCCAGGGCCAGCAGACCGGTCGCGACGGACGCGACGATGATGGCAGTGCGCCTCATGTTCGATTTCCTCTCAATTCCGTGAAGAATCCAGGAAGAAGTTCTTCGACTGAAGAACCTAGTGCCCGGCTGGCCCCGATCGGTTCTGCCAGAGATTCGCATCCGAAGACGCAGGGAAATCCTCCCCCACGAGCGGGTTTCGCCCAGAACTGTGCCGCAACGGCACGGAACGGCCCGCACCGGTCTCGTACCGCCGGAAGGGGACGGCCGATCGTGAGCGGCCCTCCCCCGATCGGCGGTGACCCGCCGGAGCGGATTCCCCCGATCAGACCCGGACCCGCAACTCTGTCCGCGGGCCCGGCGCCGGGGTCCGGAAGGAGCGGCTTCGCCAACTGCCCTGCGCCTCAACCGCACCGCAGGCGTCGAAAGCGACCCGCGGGGCGGGTGGACACCGGTGAAGACCTCGACCGGAGCCGAGGCCGGAGCGCTGCGAGCCGGGGGCGCCCGCGACGGCGATCAGAGCGGCGCGCCCCATTTCCGCGTTCCGCTCGATTCCGGAGAAATCCAGGCGGAATCCCTCTCCGGGAATCCGGATCCCGCCCCACCTCGACACGCCCCGAAGGACTCGCCCCTCCCGAACGCGCAACGCGGTTCTCCCGTTCGTTCCCGTTCGATGTGGACTGTCACGTTCCAGAGCCCGAACCCGGGAATTGCTTCACCAACGGGCATCATTCCGAGACGTCCCGGGTCCCGAACATCCCGGAGCCCGAGCCCCGGCCGGACACCGCGGCCCGCGCCGGAAGCACCTCGCGGTGCGGGACGGCCCGCGCGGAAGATGCCGCCGGCGCGGAGGCGCACCGCGATGCGCTCCACGGCGCACGGCGCGGCCCGCTGAGACCACAACTGAGACTGAACGCCAAAGAGCCGGTTCCCCCTGTTGGGGGAACCGGCTCTGACCGGCGGTAGCGGTGGGATTCGAACCCACGGAGGCTCTCACCTCACGCGCTTTCGAGGCGCGCTCCTTCGGCCGCTCGGACACGCTACCGCCGACAAGGCTACTGGACGCCTCAGCGGAGCCCGCAGACGGGGTCAGCGATCAGCGGAGCCGCTGGTCCCGCCCTCGCCCTTGAGCTTGTCCTGGACGTCCTCCGCCGCGCCCGCGGCCTTGTCCTTGAGGTCCTGGCCCTTCTCCTTGACCTGGCCCTCGACCTGATCGCGCTTGCCCGCATCGCGCAGCTCGTCGTTCCCGGTCGCGCTACCGGTGGCCTCCTTGGCGCGGCCGGTGAGCTGCTGGGCCTGGTGCTTGACCTTGTCGAACACACCCATCGTGACTCCTTCCGCAGGGTTCGTCGCCTCTCCGAGTACCCAGCGGCAGTGGATCTCACGCACTGGTGACTCAGATCACCGGTGCGAGCCGAAGAAGCCCTCCAGCAGCGCGGCGCACTCGGTGGCGAGCACTCCCCCGACGACCTCGGGCCGGTGGTTGTTCCGGCGGTCGCGCACCACGTCCCAGAGCGAGCCGACCGCGCCGGTGCGCGGCTCCCACACGCCGAAGACCACCCGGGCGATCCGGGAGAGCACCAGGGCTCCCGCGCACATCGTGCAGGGCTCGACGGTGACGGCGAGCGTGCAGTCCGCGAGGCGCCACCCGTCGCCCCGGACCGCGGCCGCGGCGCGCAGGGCCAGCACCTCGGCGTGCGCGGTGGGATCACCGCGCTCCTCGCGCCGGTTGTGCTCGCGGGCCAGGATCCGGCCGTCGGGACCGGCGACCACCGCTCCGACGGGCACGTCCCCGGCCGCCAAGGCGCCGGGGGCGATCTCCAGGGCCGCGCGCACCAGCTCCGCGTCGCGGTCGGTCACTGCGCCAGCTTCTCCAGCACGCCGGAGAACTGGTCGCCGAACCCGCAGCGCTGGGCGATCATCTCCAGCTGCTCGTCGGGGTAGAGGTCGACCTCTTCGATGATCACGAGCAGTTCGCCCTCGGGCAGGCCGATGTCCGAGAGGATCGACAGGTTGCCCTCCGGCCACACCTCGTCGTCGTCCTCGTCCGGCGCATCCACCCGCAGCAGGTCGAGCACGTCGGCGGCGATGTCGTAGTCCAGCGCGGCCGCCGCGTCCGAGAGCAGCAGGTCGACCCCGCCGGGCACCGGCCGGATCAGCACGAAGAACTCGTCGTCCACGTTGCACATGCCGAACACGGCCCCGGTGGAGCGCAGCGCGCGCAGCGCCGTGATCGTCGCGTCGAGACCGCCCAATACCGAGCCGTCCAGCTCGCTGCACCGCCACCGGCCGTCCTCGCGGACCACGGCGACGGCGAAGCCCCCGTCCGGCTCCTGCCCTGTCATGCGACCAACGGTAGAGCGTGCCGGTGCCACCCGAAAGCACTATTGCGCGCTCGTGACCTTCAGCACCGCGAAAGGGGGTGGTGAACCGCACGACCGGGTGGTCCGGCGGGCCCGCCCGGTCGGGCAGGATGTGGTCATGCGTGCCGTGTGCGTGATCGGACTGGGATTGATCGGTGGCTCGGTGCTGCGCGCCGCCACCGCCGCGGGGCGTCCCTGCTGGGGCGCGAGCACCGGCGAGGACGCCGAGCTCGCCCGAGCGGACGGCCACGAGGTGCTCAGCACCGAGGAGGCGGTGCGCCGCGCCGCCGAGCAGGACGCGCTCATCGTCGTCGCCACCCCGCTGACCTCGGTTCGCGGCGTGCTGCGCACGATCGCCTGGCAGGCGCCGGAAGCCCTCCTCACCGACGTGGTCAGCGTGAAGGACCCGGTCGACGCCGAGGTGCGCGCCCTGCTGCCCGGCGCCCGCTACGCCGGTGGTCACCCGATGGCGGGCACCGCCGCCGCCGGCTGGGCCGCCGGATCGGCCGAGCTGTTCCGCGGCGCGCCGTGGGCGGTGGTCGTGGAGGACGGCACGACGCTGGCGGCCTGGCGCGCGGCCGCCGAGCTGGCGCTGGACTGCGGTGCGCACGTGGTGGTGACCTCCGCCGGGGAGCACGACGCCGCCGTGGCCCGCATCTCGCACCTGCCGCACGTGTTCGCGAACGTGCTCGCCGCGGTCGGCGCGGACGGGGGCCCGCTGGCGCTCTCGCTGGCCGCCGGGTCCTTCCGGGACGCGACCCGGGTGGCGGCCTCCGAACCGGAGCTGGTGCGGGCCATGACCGAGGGCAACCGGGTGGCGCTGCTGGACGCCGTGGACGACGCGCTGGGGCGTCTCGGCGCGGCCCGCGGCTCGCTGGCCTCCACCGGAGCGCTCAAGACCACCGTGGACGGCGGTCACGCGGCGCGCGGGGAGTTGGAGCGGCTCGGCAGCGGCGACTGGAGCGCGCGGTCGGTGCCGCTGCGCTCCGACCGGGACCTGCGCAAGCTGCGCGACCTCGGCGCGCGCGGCGGCCGGGTCACCGCGTTGGACGAAGCGTCGGCCACCGCGGAACTGCCCGGGTCCGGATAGGCCCCCCGAGCGGACCTTGGGCAGCGGGCCCGGATTCGGCCAGCATGGAGGCATGGCCCGCGCCTTCGTCCTCGACGCCGCCCGCACCCCCTTCGGCCGCTACCGGGGAGCGCTGTCCGGGGTCCGCGTCGACGACCTCGCCGCGCTCCCCCTCGCCGAGCTGCTGCGCAGGCACGGCTCCGGGGGCAGCGGGCGGCTCGATCCGGCGCGGATCGAGGACGTGCTCTACGGCAACACCAACGGCGCGGGCGAGGAGAACCGCAACGTGGCGCGGATGGCGGCGCTGCTGGCCGGTCTGCCCCCGACCGTCCCCGGCGTCACCGTGAACCGGCTCTGCGGCTCCGGCGGTGAGGCCCTGGTGCAGGCGGCACGAGCGATCAAGGCCGACGAGGCCGAGCTGCTCGTCGCGGGTGGCGTGGAGGGCATGAGCCGGGCCCCGTTCGTGGTCCCGCGCGCCGAGCGCGCCATGCCGGACCGCATGGAGGCGGTGTCCACGGCCGCGGGCTGGCGGCTGGTCAACCCGCGGATGCCTTCGGCGTGGACGGTGCCGCTCGGACAGGCGGCGGAGCGCACCGCGCTCGACCTGCGCCTCACCCGGGAGCAGCTCGACACCTGCGCGCTGCGCTCGCACCGCCGGGCGGCCGCTGCCTGGGACGCGGGGCTGCACGACGGGTTCGCCTTCCCCGTGACCACGCCCGACGGCGCGGTGCTGCGCCGGGACGAGTCGGTGCGCCCCGACACCGACCTGCGGAAGCTGGGCGATCTCGGTTCGGCGTTCTCCGCCGGGGGGCCGGTCACGGTGGGCAATTCCGCACCGCTCTCGGACGGCGCGCTGGCGGCGCTCGTCGGGACCGAGGAGCAGGCGGAGCGGCTCGGCGTGCGGCCGTGGGGAGAACTCGCGGGCGCGGCGAGCACCGGCACCGAGCCGCAGCACTTCGCGCTCTCGGCGGTGCCCGCGATCCGGAAGCTGCTGCGCGGCCTGGGCGCCGAGGCGTTCGAGGTGGACCTGTGGGAGATCAACGAGACCTTCGCCGCGGTGGTGCTGGGGGTCCTGGAGCACCTGCCGGGCGTCGTTCCCGAACGGGTCAACGTGCACGGCGGGGCGCTCGCCTACGGGCATCCGCTGGGAGCGTCGATGCCGCGGATCGTGCTCGACCTGTGCCGCCACCTGCGCCACCGGGGCGGCGGGCTGGGCGTCGCCGCGGCTTCGGTGGGGGTCGGCCAGGGCATCGCCCTCGCGGTCCGGGCCTGATCGCCCGCCGCCGGATCCGCCGGGCGGCTCGTCGCCCGCTGCGCGGCGCGGTCCGCGACGGGGTGACGAACAGCGGGAAAGGGGCCGTCCCACGATCGGGACGACCCCTTTCCAGGGCGCTGCCGGCCACCTCCGGGCGCTGGACCACCCTCGTCAGGTCCGCGCGCCGGACGGCGTGGGCCGAGCAGCGGAGCCGGGCTACTGCTGCGGCCCTGAGCCCTCGTTGCGGAAGTAGTCCTTGCCCTTCTCGGCGGCCTGGTCGACCTGCTGCTCGTGGCCGAACTTCTTCTTGGCCGCGTCACTTCCCTTGTCGATGCCCTGTTCGACCTTGTCGCTGTGCTGCTTGCCCATGTTCATCAGCTTGTCCTTGAGGCTGCCGAGTCCCATGACGGCTCCCTTCTCGCGACGTTCCTCAGGCGAGTCCGAACCTAGACCTCTTGGCGGGCGCCTGCGCGCTGATCGGGGTCTTCGCACTGGTCAACGACCTCGATCCCGCACGTTCGAGTGACAAGGCCCCGCGAGGCACCGGCACGGGGCTTGCCCCGCCCCTCCGTGAGGATTAGCGTCACCACGTGACCAGATGAGCAAAATCGGTCACGTGGTCGAGACGAGTCGGCTCGTCCGGCGCAGGAGAGGACGTCCGTGCCCCGCGACACCGAACGAGCCGACCGCATCCTGGACGCGGCGGGAGAGCTGCTGCTGCGCCACGGCTACCGGAAGGTGACCATCGACGACGTCGCCCGCCAGGCGGGCGTCGGCAAGGGCACCGTCTACCTGCACTGGAAGACCAAGCTCGCGCTGTTCCAGAGCCTGCTGGTGCGCGAATCCCTCGAACTCACCGAGGAGATGCGCGCGGCGGTGCGGGCGGAGCCGACCGAGGTGCGGCCGCACCGGCTGCTGCGGATGTCGTACCTGGCGAGCTTCCGGCGACCGCTGGTGTTGGCGCTGACCACCCGGGACACCGAGGTGCTCGGCGACCTGCGCCAGCACGCCGAACGCGAGCACGAGGACCGGACGGGCCACGACTTCATGGCGGTCCTGGCCCGCACCGGCCTGCTGCGCGCGGACCTGCCGGATCTCGGCTACGGGATGCACGCCGCGGCGCTGGGCTTCTTCCTCGTCGACGACTTCGAGCCCGGGCTCGACGCGCTCGCGCGGGAGCGCAAGGCCGATCTGCTCGCGCACGTCGTCCGGACCTCGTTCGAACCGGCGGCGGAACCGTCCGAGACGGCCCTCCGGGCCGCCGCCGACGAGATCGACCGGCTGCTCACCGAACTGATCACCGGCTACCGGGAGCTCCTCGACGCGCTCGACGCGGCGAACCCCGGGGGATGAATCACCGCGGATGATGAAGGGGACATCATGACCACCACCGAGAGCTGGGGCTTACCCGATTCGCAGTTCTGGCTGCGCGGCGAACGGCCGAGCGGTCCCGTGCAGCACGACGCCACCTACGGGGTGTGGAACGTCTACGGCTACCCGGAGGCGCTGGAGGTGCTCGGCGACCCGGCGACGTACTCCTCGGACACCACCAGGATCGTCCCGGACAGCAGCGAGTTCGCCGAGGGCAGCCTCACCAGGATGGACCCGCCCGAGCACCAGAAGCTGCGCAAGCTGGTCAGCCACGCCTTCACGCCGAAGGTGGTGGCCGGGCTGGAACCGCGCATCGCGGCGCTCACCGGCGAACTGCTCGACGCCGTCGACGGCGCGGACCGGCTGGAACTGGTGGCCGACCTCGCCTACCCGCTGCCGGTGATCGTCATCGCCGAGCTGCTCGGGGTCCCCGCCAGCGACCGCGGGCTGTTCAAGCAGTGGGTGGACTCGCTGTTCGACCGCGACCTCCGGGGCGCGCTGACGAACCCGTCGGCCGAGCAGCGGCGCGAGCTCGACGAAGTGCTGGCGCAGGTCCGCAACCTCACCGACTACCTGGGCGAGCACGTGGACGAGCGCCGCGCGCACCCGCGCGAGGACCTGCTCACCAAGCTCGTCGAGGCCGAGGTGGACGGCGAGCGGTTGAGCCGCAAGGAGATCACCAACTTCGCGAACGTGCTGCTGGTGGCCGGGCACATCACCACCACGATGCTGCTCGGCAACACCGTGCTCTGCCTCGACGCCCACCCCGAGCACGCCGCGCGGGTGCGGGCGGACCGCTCGGCGCTGCCCGCGACGATCGAGGAGTCGCTGCGGTTCCTCAGCCCGTTCGCCGCGATGGCCCGCGTGACCACGCGGGACGTCGAGCTCGGCGGCCAGCACGTCCCCGCCGACCAGCTGCTGATGGTGTGGATGGCGGCGGCGAACCGGGACCCGAGGCAGTTCGCGAACCCGGACGTCTTCGACCCGACCCGCGATCCGAACCCGCACCTGGCCTTCGGGCGCGGCATCCACTTCTGCGTGGGCGCACCGCTGGCGCGGCTGGAGGGCAGGGTCGCGCTGAACATGCTGCTGGACCGGTTCCCGGTGCTGGCCACCGACCCGGCCGACCCGCCGAGGTTCCGGCCCAACCCCAACATGACCGGAGTGCGGAAGCTCCCGCTGCGGACGAGCTGACCGACCGCTCCGCAGCGCGGGGCCGACGCGGCGGTACCGGGCCACGAACGCGCGGAGGGCCGCCGGGGTGCTCCCCGGCGGCCCTCCGCGGTACCGCGCCGGATCAGAACGGCAGGCGGCGGAAGATCACGCGCGGCAGGTGCCGCAGCACGGTCATCACCCAGCGCATCTGCGCCGGGGCCCACACGGACTCCTTGCCCTTGCGCACCGCGTCCACGATCACGTCCGCGACCTGGCCGGGGGTCTGCGCCATCGGAGCGGCCTTGAGGCCCTCGGTGAGCTTCGTGTGCACGAAGTTCGGCCGCACGACCGTCACCTTCACGCCCGCGTCGGCCAGCGCGTAGGTCAGGCCGGTGTAGAACGAGTCCAGCCCGGCCTTCGAGGACCCGTACACGAAGTTGGAGCGGCGAGCGCGCTCGCCGGCGGGCGAGGCGATCGCGACCAGGTGCCCGTGGCCCTGCTTGCGCAGCCGGTTCGCCAGCCGCACGCCCAGGGTGATCGGGGCGACGTAGTTGATCTCAGCGACCTCGCGGGCGGCCTCGACCTCGGTCCAGCCCTTCTCGTTGTCGCCCTGCACGCCGAACGCGACGAGGGTGATGTCGACGTCGCCCTCGGCGAACGCCTTGTCCACGACCGCCTCGTGCGTCTCCGGCTTGCGGGCGTCGAAGGGCACCGTGGTGACGGTGCTGCCGGTCAGGCGCAGCCGCTCCGCGGCCGCCTCCAGCCGCTCGCCCTCGCGCGCGGCGAGCACGATGCGCAGCGGGCGCGCCTCGGCGTACTTCTCGGCGGTCGCCAGCGCGATGTCGGAGGTGCCGCCGAGCACCAGCAGGGACTGGGGGTTTCCAACCGCGTCAATCACAGGGCCAACCTTCGGGACAGATCGGAGTGGAAGATTCCTTGCGGGTCGACGGCGGCGCGCACCGCGCGCCACTCGTCGAGGCGGGGGTACATCTGCTGGATCATCTCGGGGGTGGTCCGCGAGTCCTTCGCGAAGTACAGGCGGCCCCCCGCGCCGAGCACCAGCTCGTCGAGCTCCTGGCAGAAGCGGTTCAGGCCGTCCTTGATCGGGAAGTCGACGGTGATCGTCCAGCCCGGCATCGCGAACGACAGCGGCGCGCGGCTGCTGTCGCCCATCCGCTTGAGCACGTTGAGGAACGACACGTGGCCGGACTCGGCGATGCGCTGCACCAGCGCGCGCAGCGCCTCGTGCTGCTCGAAGGGCAGGATGAACTGGTACTGCAGGAAGCCCTTGGAGCCGTAGGCGCGGTTCCACTCGCCGAACATGTCGAGCGGGTGGTAGAAGGCCGTCAGGTTCTGCACCTGGCCGCGCCCCGCCTTCGGCGTCTTGCGGTACCAGACCTCGCTGAGCGTGCTGAACGTCAGCTTGTTCGCCAGCCCGTTCGGGAAGACGTCCGGGAAGGTCAGCAGCTGCGGGGCGTCGAACTTCAGCGGGTTCTCGCGCAGCTTCGGCGGCAGCTCGTCGAGCTTGGCCAGCGAGCCGCGGGAGAACGCCGAGCGGCCCAGCTTCGGGCCGGTGGAGATCGCGTCGAACCACGCCATCGAGTAGTCGTAGTTCATGTCGGAGCCGTTGGAGAACAGCTCCAGCGTCTCGTCCAGGTCCTTGGTCCGGTCGGCGTCGACGATGAAGTACGCGCTCTCGGTGCGCTTCATCCGCACCTTCGCGCGCAGCACGATGCCGGTCAGCCCGACGCCGCCCACGGTCGCCCAGAACAGGTCCGAGCCCTCCCCGTCCGGGGTCAGGGTGCGGACCTCGCCGTCGGCGGTGAGCAGGTCCATCGACAGCACGTGGTTGCCGAAGCTGCCGTGCGAGTGGTGGTTCTTGCCGTGGATGTCGCAGCCGATGGCCCCGCCGATGGTGACCTGGCGGGTGCCCGGCAGCACCGGGACCCACAGGCCGTGCGGCAGCGCCGCCTTCATCAGCTGGTCCAGGCTGACGCCCGCGTCCACGTCGACCACGGCGTTGTCCTGGTCGATGTCGTGGATGCGGTTCAGCGCGGTCATGTCGATGACGGTGCCGCCCGCGTTCTGCGACACGTCGCCGTAGCTGCGGCCGAGGCCGCGGGCGATGACGCCGCGCTCATCGGCCTCGCGGACAGCGCGGGCGATCGCGTCGACGTCTGGGGTGCTCAGCACCTGAGCGTGGGTCGGCGCGGTGCGCGCCCACCCCATCAGCTTCCGGTTCTGCAACGCAGCGGTCACAGGCTCAACCTCCGGGACAGGTCGGAATGGAACACGCCCTCGGGGTCGACCGAGGCGCGGATCTTGCGCCACTCGTGGATGCGGGGATACATCCGCTCGATCATCTCGGCCGAGGTCCGCGACTCCTTGGCCAGGTACAACCTGCCGCCCGCGCCGAGCACCATCTCGTCCAGCTCCCGGCACAGCCGGTCCAGGCCGGCCGTGATCGGGATGTCGACGGTCAGCGTCCAGCCCTCGCCGGGGAAGGACATCGGGGCCTCGTTGCCCGGGCCGAAGGTCTTGAGCACGTTGAGGAACGACACGTGCCCGCTGGCGCTGATCCGGTCGATGGCGCGGCGGAACATCGCCTCCTGCCCGAACGGCACCATGAACTGGTACTGCAGGAACCCGTTCGGCCCGTACACCCGGTTCCACTCACCGACGAGGTCGAGCGGGTGGAAGAACTGGGTGATGTTCTGCACCATCCCGAACTTCGTCGGCGCCTTGCGGTACCAGACCTCGTTGAAGGCGGTGATCGTGTACTTGTTCACCAGCCCGTTCGGGAAGATCGGCGGGGCGGTGAACAGCTGCGGGGCGTTGAACTTCAACGGGTCCTTGCGCAACCGCTTCGGCAGGTCCTCCAGCCGCGCGGAGTTGCCCCTGGTCAGCAGGGCGCGGCCCAGCTGCTCGCCACGCGCCAGCGAGTCGAACCAGGCCACCGAGTAGATGTAGTTCTCGTCGGATCCGTCGGTGAAGTGCTCGATCAGCTCGTCGAGGTTCTTCGTCTGCACGTTGTCGACCAGGAAGTAGGCCGTCTCGACGCGCTTGAGCCTGATCGTCGCCTTCAGGATGATCCCGGTCAGCCCCATGCCGCCGACCGTCGCCCAGAACAGGTCCGAGCCCGCGCCCTCCGGCGCCAGGGTGCGCACCGAACCGTCGGCGGTGAGCAGGTCCATCGACAGCACGTGGCTGCCGAACGAACCCTGCGAGTGGTGGTTCTTGCCGTGGATGTCGGAACCGATGGCCCCGCCGACCGTGACCTGCCGGGTCCCCGGCAGCACCGGGATCCACAGGCCGTAGGGCAGCAGGCGGCGCATCAGCTCGTCCAGCGAGACGCCCGCGTCGACCACCACCGTGGCCTCGTCGGCGTCGACCTGGTGCACGCGGTTCAGCGCGGTCATGTCGATGACGGTGCCGCCCGCGTTCTGCGACGGGTCGCCGTAGCTGCGGCCGAGGCCGCGGGCGATGACGCCGCGCGGCCCGGCGCCGCGGACCGCCTCGGCGATCGCGTCCACGTCCGGGGTGCTCAGCAGCTGAGCCGAGGTCGGCGCGGTGCGCCCCCAGCCGGTCAGCTGCCGAGTCGGCTGGGCGCTCGCTTGATCTTGCTGTCCCGATCCCACTCAGCCGAGTCTATCCGCGCCGCACGTGCGGGGACCTTCGGGTAGCTCCCCGCTAGCACAGGTGACCCGGGTGTCGCGGAGGATCACCGCTACACTTTTCGGGGCGAATCGCGGTCTCCGCTTCCGGACTGCCGTTCCGACGCTGTTGCCGACACGTGAGGTGAACCAGTGGCCGTGGCCGAATCCGGAGCAGACTCCGAGGTCGAGAAGCTCGGGCTGTTCCAGCAGTTGTTCCGCTTCGTGGCCATCGGCGGCTTCTGCGCGGTGATCGACTTCGGCACGTACTCGCTGCTGCTGGGCGTGCTCGGCTGGCCGGTGTGGTTGTCCAAGTCCATCTCGTTCATCCTCGGCACCACCGCCTCCTACCTGATCAACCGGAAGTTCACCTTCAGCGGCGCCAGCTCCGGGAACTCCACGGCCAAGGCCGGGGCGTTCGCGATCGTCTACACCACCACCTTCTTCGTGAACATGGGCTCGAACCAGCTGCTGGTGCTGCTGTTCGACGCGCGGGAGGCCTGGCAGTTCACCCTGATCTGGGTGATCGCGCAGGGGCTGGGAACGATGATCAACTTCGTGATGCTGAAGTGGGTCGTCTTCCGCGACTGACGCGGCAGCGGCCCGTCAGCGGCTGAATCCGGCGGGCCGGTTCGGCGCCCCGTAGGCGTTGCTGTCCGATCGGGTGCTCTCCACGTGCGCGGTCGCGACGTGCGCGAAGTTCACCGCGAACTTGCCGCCGTCCGCCGTGGTCAGCAACGTCGTACCGCCGGAGCCCATCAGCTCCGCCAGCCGCCCGTCCAGCGTCTCGGCCTCCGTGGCGTCCAGTGCGATGTGCAGGGGTTGGGACACACCAGCCAGGTGCAGGACCAGTCCCGGTCGCTTCTCACTCATGCGCCCAGCGCACCACCGCCCGGCCCCCGGCGACAGGTGCTTTCACCGTGAGCGGACGCGCCACCAGGCTTTTTCACCCTCGGCGGACACGGGAACGGCCCGCCCACCGGTGATCACCGGGGACGGGCCGTCGCCGCGCCGCGCTACTGCTGGGAGTCCGGCTCCCCCTCCAGCTGCTTGACGTCGTTGCGGTCGTCCGAGCTGGGGACGTCGCCGGGCAGCTGGACCGTCTTGGTCAGCGGCCCCGGCGTCCACAGGCCCGAGTGGGTCTCGGTGTGGACCTCCATCGCCGCCTCCACCGGCAGCGCGTCCGGCTGGTACGGGTCCACCTCGTAGAGCGAACCCCAGTCCCGGTTCAGGTCACCGCGCATGTAGGTCGGCAGCTCCCGCACGCTCGCGGCGACGTTCATCCAGCCGAACGGCCCACCCGCGTCCGGCGAGGACCAGCCCGCGCCGATGTCCCGGACCTCGGCGCCCGCCGAGACCCGGAACCGGGGCATCTCCGCGACACCGCTGCGGATGCCGGAGATCTGCAGGCACGGGTGCACCAGGGCGGCCGTCCACTCCACGAAGGTCGGCGCGTCGCCGACGACGTCGGTCATGTTCGACAGCTGCGGCGCGCGGGGGGCGCTCACCGCGAGCCAGCCGTTCGGCGAGACGGCCTGGTCGACGGCCACCACGCGCACCTTGGTGGCGCCCTCGGACTCGCCGCCGACGGTGAACCGGTAGTCCCGCCACTGCGGGGCCGGGCCCTGGCCGACGAACTCGCGGTGCATCATCTCGAAGCCCTGCGGGGTGTCCCGCCCGAGCTCCAGCACCAGCGCGTTCGCGCCGCCCTCGGCACCCGCGAGGCTCAGCACCACCGGCACCTCGCCGGTCGCGGCGCGCTCGGGCAGGTCGTACCACTGGGTGCGCAGCTCACCGGTACCGGTGCCCGCCTCGTCGTAGCTGCCCCAGACGGGCGCCTGGTCGTCGCCGAACTGGTGCGGCGGGCGCCAGTCCGGCTCCTCCGGGTCGGAACCGTCGCCGAGCGGCAGGCCCGGACGGCGGAAGCCCTCCATCTTGGCGCCGAGGTACTGCCCCGCGTCCTCCTCGTCGGCGCTGCGCTTGGGCACCTCGAAGCCGGGGGCCGCGATGTCCGGTTGCTGGGCCGAGACCGGCAGCATCCCCGCCTTCGGATCGGTCTCCACGTAGACGTAGTCGGACAACCCGCAGCTGGAGCCCGCGAGCTGCTTGATGTTGTCCATGCCGAGGCTGTAGCTGCCCGCCTGCTTCTGGATGACCTTGCCGAAGGTCGCGAGCTCACCGAGCACCAGCAGCGCGCAGATGATCGCCAGCGGCGCGGTGCCGAGCCGCAGCGCCCGGCTGCGCTTCTCCATCCCGGGCTCGACGACCTTCGGGTTCCTCTCGTCCAGCCGCAGGTGTTCGACGAACGCCACGATGCCCGCGATCGCGGCCACGCCCAGCAGCAGCGTGCTCGCGTTGCGGCCCTCGAACGACGGCGGCTTGTCGAACCACGGCACGCCCCAACCGGAGACGTACCACCAGGCGTTCGGCCCGGTCGCGGCGAACGCGCAGATCACCATCAGCCCGGAGAAGAACGCCGCCCGGTTCCGCCGGGAGCGCAGCACCGTGCCGCTGGTGGCCAGGGCCGTGAGCGCGGCGAGCGCGCCCCCCACGGCCGCGAAGATGCCGAAGTGGTGGGACCACTTGGTCGGGGTCAGCGCCAGCGCCACGAAGGACAGCGCGGCCACGGCCAGCAGCCGCCGGCTCGGGCCGAGCGCGGCTCCGCGAATCCGCCCGCGCCGCAGCAGCACCACCGCGCAGGTGGCCAGGCACAGCATCACCAGCAGCACCGGGAACCGGCGCACCAGCGAGCCGTCCGGGGTGGGGCTGAACAGCAGGTTGTACCGGTTGAGCTCCTGGTACCAGTCCTCGCTGGGGCCGAGGTCGGTCCGCAGCTCGGTGGCGTCCATGATCGACTGCCAGGTCTGGTCGGAGAACACCGCGGTGAGGATGATGAACCCGCACGCGGCGATCGGCGCCAGCACCGGCAGCCAGCCGTAGTCCCTGGCGCGCTGCCGCACGAGCCGCAGCAGCGGCTTCAGCGCCGCGATGTAGGGCAGCACCGCGACCAGGCCGTGCGGGCCCGCGCCCAGCGCCAGCGCCGCGACGACGAGACCGAGCGCGGCGGGCATCAACCGGCCGGTGGCCACCGCGCGCTCCACCGCGCACAGCGCCAGCAGCGAGAACAGCGCGATGACCGGCTCGGCGCGCAGGCCGTTGTTGTAGGGCAGCCAGAAGGCGAGGAACACCGCGGCCGCGGCCCAGCCGGCCGCGTTGCTGCGCCGGACCTGCTGCCCCAGCCGGGGCAGCACCTCGCGGCTGATCAGCAGCCAGCTGACCGCACCCATCAGCAGCGCGGGCAGCCGCACCCACGGCGTCGCCGTGGAGACCTGCACCCACAGCGAGTACAGCTCGTAGAACCAGCCGAACGGCGCCTCCGGCACCGCGAACCAGCGGTAGTAGTTGCTGATGTACCCGGCGCTCTCCCGCGCCCGCGCGATGGTGAGGATGTAGCCGTCGTCGGAGGTCATCGCCCCCACGAGCCACCAGACGATCAATGAGCCGAACACGGCGAGGTCGCGCAGCGTCGGCTTCCACCAGCCGCGCGGCACCAGGCGCGGGGGCCGGCGGCCCGCCCGCACGTCGAGCCGCCGCAGGCAGATCACGGAACCGATGAAGGCAGCGAGCGCCAGCCCGATCACGACGAGCTTGATCGGCGTCGCGTGGCTCTCGTAGCGGTTGTCGATCCGGGCCTCGAAGGACAGCCCGGTGATGTCGTCCCGGGCGGCGTCGATGTCGGAGAAGATCCCGGTCAGCTGCGGCCGCTGGTCCCCGCGCAGGTTCGCCAGCGACTCGTCGCCGAGCTCGACCTTGGTGCCCACCGCGTCGGAGTGCACCGTGATCGCGCAGTCGCCCGCGGGGACCGGGGTGGTGCCGACCTGCTGGCCCTTCGACAGCAGCGTGACCTGGCCGCCGTCGACCTGGAGGGTCATCCCGGTGAGGTTGCCGTAGTCGGAGTTCGGCGGGTTCGTGCTCAGCAGGGTCGCCGGGCCCTGGGTGCGCGCGTCCACGCTGCGCACCGCCTGGCAGGGGACGTTGGCGTCCATCCACAGCGGCGAGAAGCTCACCAGCGGCGCGGACACCGGCTTGGTGCCCTCGGCGGTGGGCCACCGCAGGGTGTTGATGTCGTGCTCGACCGGAAGGAACGGGACCGCGAGCGCCAGGACCGCTCCCAGCAGGCCCAGCACGGAGGCGAACCACCTCAGCCGCCTGGCGGACGGGTCGCGCCGGTCGCCCGCGGAAGTTGCCGGAGAGTCCGCCGCCTGGTCGGAGGACGACTCTGCCGGGTCGTCCTTGCGACTGCTGTCTTCCTGCCCCTTAAGCACGCCAGGAGAATAGTAGTCGCTGGTCCGGGGGCGTCCGGCGCGTTCGGTGCGGCCCTCGCCGAGATGTTCGCCGACGCCATGAGCAGCCCCGATCGAGTGATTCTCAGGCCGCTCTCAGCCTGCCGTGATTCGCCGGTGACCGCCCGGTGACCCACCGGGACGGCGGGATCGGGGCGGTTTCGACGCGCGTGAGCAGGCGCCCGCCCTGCCCGACGGAGCCGATCCGGCCACCTCGGCAGCGCACCGGCCGCACCCGGTGCGAGCCCGTCGCGAGCGCGTGGAGCTGCCCCGGCGCGGCGCGCGAAGCACCCGTCGCCGACTTGGCGCCGAGCGCGGCTCCCACCGGACGCCGCGCTCGGCGAACGCGCCGCACCGGTTCGCGTCCCGCCGAACGGCGGGACGCGAACGGATCCGCTCAGCGGCGGAAGAACTGCTCCCTACGCCCCTGCCGGACCAGGCGGAGCCATTCCAGGAACGCCTTCGGGTCGCGGCGGTGGCCCACGAAGTACAGGCCGAACCGCAGCACCTCCAGCGCCCCGATCCTGCGCATCCCCGGCTGGGAGAGCAGGTAGCCGCGGTTGCGGTAGGTGTAGTAGCGCTTGTTCGCGTCCGACGGGTCCTGCGCGTGGAAGCGGCCGCCGAGCATCGGCTTGAACTCGTCGGAGCCGTCCGGGTGCACGAACCGGGTCTTGAGCGAGGTGCCGAACGGCAGCCCCGAGCGAACCACGCGCCGGTGCAGCTCCACCTCGTCGCCGCGGAAGAACAGCCGGTAGTCCGGCACGCCCACCACGTCCAGCGTCGCGGCGCGGAACAGCGCCCCGTTGAAGAACGACGCGATGCCGGGCAGGAAGTCGGCGTCCCCGCCGGGAGCGCTGAGCTCCTCGGGGTGCCGCTTCCAGGTCAGGCCCCGGCGCAGCGGGAAGGCCAGCTTGTCCGGGTGGTTGATGTTCACCACGACCGGCGAGACCGCCGCGAGCCTGCGGGCGCGGGCCACCTCCAGCAGGGTGGCCAGGGCCTGATCGTCGGCGGGCCTGCCGTCGTCATCGCCGAGCCACACCCACTCCGCGCCGAGCGCGAGGGCGTGCAGCATCCCCAGCGCGAACCCGCCCGCGCCGCCGAGGTTGCGCTGCGACGGCAGGTAGGTGGACGGGATCGGGCAGTCCGCCACGATCTGCCGAGCGGGCTGATCGGGACCGTTGTCCACGACGACCAGGTGGTCGGGCACCCGGGTCTGGGTGGCGATCACCTTCAGCGACTCCGCGAGCAGCTCGCGGCGATGTCTGGTGACGATCACCGCGACGACGGAATCAGCGGGGAGTTGCGGCTGCTCGGCGGAGTCGGTGGTCATGGTCCTTCGTCGCTCCCGATCGTGGCGGTGGCCGTGTCACTGACCTGCGCCAGCATTTCCGGACTGAGGTTTTCGAACGGGTCTTTGCCCTTGTAGGACGTCAGCACGCTGCGCAGCGAACCGTGCTCCCGGATCCCGCCCTTGTCCATCCAGACGGCCGTGTTGCACAGCTCCATGAGGAACTCGTCGGAGTGCGAGGCGAAGATCAGGATCCCGGAGCGCTTCACCAGCTCCTTGAGCCGGTCGCGCACCTTCTCCAGGAAGTCCGCGTCCACCGCGCCGATGCCTTCGTCCAGCACCAGGATCTCGGGGTCGATGGAGGTGACCACGCCGATGGCCAGGCGCACCCGCATCCCCGTCGAATAGGTGCGCAGCGGCATGTCGAGGTAGTCGCCGAGCTCCGTGAACTCGGCGATCTCGTCCATCCGCTTTTCCATCTGCTTGCGGTTCATGCCGAGGAACAGCCCGCGGATGACGATGTTCTCGTACCCGGAGATCTCCGGGTCCATGCCCACGCCGAGGTCGAACACCGGCGCCACCTTGCCGACCACGCGGGCGCTGCCCCGGGTCGGCTCGTAGATGCCCGCCAGCAGTCGCAGCAGCGTGGACTTGCCCGCACCGTTGTGGCCGACCAGCGCGAGCCGGTCGCCGTGCTTGAGGTGCAGGTCGATGTCGTGCAGGGCCTCGATGATCGGCACCTTGCTGTCGGTGCCGATCTTGCCGCCCGCCTTGCCGAGCACGGCCTTCTTCAGCGAGCGGGACTTCGCGTCGAAGATCGGGAAGTCGACCGCCGCGTTCCAGACGTCGATGCTGACCATCGTTCGATCTCCCTCAGACCCAGTAGGGGACGCGGGCGCGGTAGTTGCGCAGGACCACGGCCGCCAGCAGGAAGCCGCCGACGGTGCAGCCGAGCACCCAGTACCAGTGGTACAGGTGCTGGTCGAACCCGATCAACGGGTCCCGGAAGATCGCGATGTAGTGCGACAGCGGGTTGCCGTCGACGAAGATCTGCCGCCACGCGTTCTGGTCGTTGTGCTCGAACTCGAACATGCCCCAGGTGATCGGGGACATGAACAGCGCCATCGTCATGATGCTCTGCACGACCGGCGGGATGTCCCGGAAGCGGGTGGCGATCACGCCGAACAGGGTGGCCACCCAGATGCCGTTGATCATGATCAGCAGCAGCGCCGGGATCGCGACGATGATCGTCCAGTCGACCGGGATCGGCGTTCCGGCGATGGCGAAGATGGCCAGCAGCAGGAAGTAGATGATCAAGTTGTGCAGGAAGAACAGCGTCTGCCGCCAGACCAGCCGGAAGATGTGCACGCTCAGCGGAGCGGGCAGCTGCTTCATCAGCCCTTCGTTCCGGATGAACACCTCGGTGCCCTCGGTCACGCAGTTGCGGATGAACTCCCAGATGATGAAGCCGACCGCGAGGTGCGGCAGCTTCTCCCGCAGGTCCGTGCCGAACAGGCTCCCGTAGAGGATGCCCAGCCCGGTCACCATCACGCCCATGCTGATGGTGATCCACAGCGGGCCGATCACCGATCGCCGGTACCGCTGCTTGATGTCCTGCCAGCCGAGGTGCGCCCACAGCTGACGCTGCTGGGCACCTTCGACGATGTCGTTGAACGCTTTCCGCCAAGACCGCGACGAAGTCTCGGGCGGAGCCGTAGGTCTCTCGATCGTGCTCGTGGCCTGCACGGTGCGTAAGAGTACCGACTGGGCCCTGGTCATCGGGGAGAGGGCGGTGCGGGCCACCGCGCGGGCGCACAATCCGGACACCTCGGGCGCGGCGCCCCGAACCGGTCCACCGCGGACCGGCGCGCGAGCCCGGTTCCGGACCGTCCCTCACCAGCGGCGGAACCGCTGACAGGACGCGGTCGGCACCCACCCCGCCCGGGTTCCACCGCGGGCGATGGGGCACCGCCACCGGATCCCGCGGTTCAGAGGTACTGACCGGTTCCGCGCGAGGGCGTGGCGTGCTCGCCCTCGGTTCCGGCGGGCAGACCGCGGCGGATCTGCTCCAACTGGGCCCTGGCCGCCATCTGCTGCGCGAACAGCGCCGTCTGCAGGCCGTGGAACAGGCCCTCCAGCCAGCCGACCAGCTGGGCCTGCGCGATCCGCAGCTCCGACTCGGAGGGGGTGGCGTCCTGGGCGAACGGCAGCGAGAGCCGCTCCAGCTCCTCGATGAGCTCCGGCGCCAAGCCCTCCTCCAACTCCCGGATGGAGGACTGGTGGATCTCCTTGAGCCTGCTGCGGCTGGCCTCGTCCAGCGGAGCGGCGCGCACCTCCTCCAGCAACTGCTTGATCATCGTGCCGATCCGCATCACCTTCGCGGGCTGCTCGACGAGCTCGCCGACGTTCTCCCGCTCCTCCGCGCCGTCGCCCGCGGCGACCGCGCCGGAGCCGAGCGGCGTTCCCTCGCCCACCACGAAGATCTCGCGCTGCTGGTCCTGCTCGTTCTGGTTCATGCCCTCCATCCTGACGGGTCCGCGCACCCCGGACCCGCGAGGCACGGCAGAAGGGGCCACCCGGCGGATCCCGGAATCCGCCCGCTCCGTACGGTATGACCATGGCGTTCGACGTCGCTGCTGTTCGCGGGCTGTTCCCCGCGCTCGGCGACGGCTGGGTGCACCTGGACGCCCCGGCGGGAATGCAGGTCCCCGAGCAGGTCGCCACCGCGGTCTCCACCGCGCTGCGCGCGCCCGTCTCCGGACCCGGCGGGATCTTCCCCGCCTCGCAGCGCGCCGAGGCCATCGTGGACGCAGCCCGTCGCGCACTGGCCGATCTCGTGGGTGCCGACCCCGCAGGCGTGGTGCTCGGGCCGAACTCGGCCGTGCTGCTGCAACGGCTCGCCGACGGGCTCGGCGACGGCTGGATGATCGGTGACGCGGTCGTCGTCTCCCGGCTCGACCACCCGTCGAACGTGGCGTGCTGGCAGCGCGCCGCGCAGCGCTCCGGCAGCCAGGTGCGCTGGGCCGAGGTGGACATCGAGACCTGCGAGCTGCCCGCCTGGCAGTACCAGGACCTGATCGACGAGCGCACCAAGGTGGTCGCCGTCACCGCCGCCTCCGGCGCCGTGGGCACCCGGCCGGACGTGCGCCAGATCGCCGGTACCGCCGCCGCGCACGGCGCGCTGGTCGTCGTGGACGCCTCGGCGGCGGCGCCGTTCCTGCCGCTGGACATCACCGCGCTGGGCGCCGACGTGCTCGCGCTCAACGCCTCCGCCTGGGGCGGGCCCCCGGTGGGAGCGCTGGTGTTCCGGGATCCGGCGATGATCGACCAGCTGCCCTCGGCGGCGCTGGAGCCGGGCTGGCGCGGACCGGACCGGATGGAGCTCGGACCGCACGCCTACCCGCTGCTGGCGGGCCTGGTGTCCTCGATCGACTACCTGGCGGCGCTCGACGACGCGGCTACCGGGCCGCGCCGCGAGCGGCTGCACACCTCGCTGAGCTCCGTGAAGGCGTATCAGGCCGGACTGCTGGCGAACCTCACCAACGGGCTGCGCGGGCTGGGACACGTGATGGTGATCGGCGACGCGATGCGGCGGGTGCCGTCGATGGCGTTCACCGTGAGCGGGGTGAAGGCCTCCGACGCGATCGAGCACCTCGCCGAGCAGGGCGTGTGCGCCTTCGCCGACCCCGGATCGCACGGGGTGTTCGCGGTGCTCGGCGTCGGCGAGGTCGGCGGCGCGGTCCGCGTGGGCCTCACCCACTACACCAACAGCTACGAGGTCGACCAGCTCCTCCGAGCCGTCGCGGCCCTGAGCTGACCGGTCCCCGTGCCGTGCGGCGCGCCCCTCCCCCGGTCCGCGGCGGCGCCGAGCGGAGACCGGCCCGCGCGGGGGCACCGCGCGGGCCGGTCCGCCGGAGGTCAGCTCCGGGTGAGCAGGATCTTGCCGTGGACTCCGCCCGCTTCGAGCAGGGCGTGCGCGCGGGCCGCCTCCGGCAGCGGGACGCGGTGCGCGACGATCGGACGGACCCGGCCCGCCACGACGTGCGGCCACAACCGCTCCCGCACGTCGGCGACGATCGCGGCCTTCCCGGTCGGCCCTTCCACCGGACGCCCGCGCAGCCCGAGCACCGACAGGTGCAGCCGCTTCACCAGCATCCGCCCCAGGTCCAGCTCCGCCTTGCGGCCGCCCTGCATCCCGATCACCGCGAGGTGCCCGTCCGGGGCGAGCGCGGAGAGGTTCCGGTCCAGGTAGGACGCGCCCATGTTGTCCAGCACGACGTCCGCCCCGCCGAGCCCCTTCACCACCTCGACGAAGTCCTCGTCCCGGTAGCTGATCACCGGATCCGCGCCGAGCTCGCGGCAGAACCGCAGGCTCTCCGGGCCGCCCGCGGTCGCGGCCACCCGCGCACCCAGCGCGCGCCCGATCTGGATGGCGCTGGTGCCGATGCCGCCGGAGCCGCCGTGCACCAGCAGCAGCTTCCCCTCGGTGAGCCCGCCCTCCATCACGACGTTCGACCAGACGGTGCACGAGACCTCGGCCAGGCCCGCCGCGTCCACCAGGTCCACCCCCGCCGGCACCGGCAGCAGCTGCGCCGCGGGCACGACGACCCGCTCCGCGTAGCCGCCGCCCGCCAGCAGCGCGCACACCTCGTCCCCGACCCGCCAGCCGGTGACGCCCTCACCGAGCTCGGCGATGGTGCCGGAGCACTCCAGGCCGAGGATCTCGCTGGCGCCCTTCGGCGGCGGGTAGTTCCCCTGCCGCTGCGAGAGGTCCGCGCGGTTCACGCCGGCGGCGGTGACCTCGACGAGCACCTCCCCCGGGCCCGGCCGCGGTTCGGCCTGCTCGGTCCACTCCAGCACTTCCGGGTCACCCGGCTCACGGATCGCGATGGCGTACATGCCCCGACCGTAGTCGCCGGGGAGCTTCGGCAATAACGGGAAGAACCGGACACCGTCTCGAGACCCCGGACGTCCTTGACTCGCCGGGCGCCCCTCACGAAGCTGTCCCCCACGAACTTCACCTTGGGGAGACAACCGAATGAGTGCTGTGAGTTCTGGGCGCCGCGCGACCGCCGTGTTCGCCACCTTCGCCGCCGCGCTGATCGCCGCGGCCCCCGCCTCCGCCGCGCCCGCAGACCTGGGGGATCGGGTCGACGTCGACGCCGTGCACCGGCACCTGATCGCCCTGCAGCGGATCGCCGACACCCACGACGGCAACCGCGCCTCGGGCACCGACGGCTACGAGGCCAGCGTGGACTACGTCGCGGGCCGGCTGCGCGCGGCCGGATTCGACGTGAGCACGCCGGAGTTCGACTACCAGGCCTACTTCCTGGACTCCTTCGCCCTGGACGTGGACGGCTCCCCGGTGCCCGGTGACGCGCTGGAGTACTCGCCCGCGACACCGCAGGGCGGCCTCACCGCGCCGCTCTCGGTGGCCGCCGTGGACGAGACCCCCGGCTGCGAGGCGAGCGACTTCCCCGCCGACGTGCGGGGCTCGGTGGCGCTGGTCCAGCGCGGTTCCTGCACCTTCGCGGAGAAGCAGCGGATCGCCGCCGACCTCGGCGCCGTCGGCACGATCATCTACAACAACGTCGAAGGCCCGCTGAACGGCACCCTCGGCGACCCCGCCGACGCAAAGATCCCGAGCGCGGGCGTGGACCAGGCGACCGGGCAGCAGCTCGCCGCGAAGGCCGGTGCCCCGGTGCACCTGGACGTGCGGTCCCGGCTGGAGAACGTCACCACCCGCAACGTGATCGCCCAGACCCGCAGCGGCCGCACCGACAACGTCGTGACCGCAGGCGCGCACCTGGACAGCGTCGCGGAGGGAGCGGGCATCAACGACAACGGCACCGGCTCGGCCGGGCTGCTGGAAACCGCGCTGGCCCTCGGCGGCAACCCGGGCACGCCGAACGCGGTGCGCTTCGCGTTCTGGGGCGCGGAGGAATCGGGCCTGGTCGGTTCGACGAAGTACGTGCAGGGCCTCAGCCCCGAGCAGCGGCTGGACATCGCGCTGTACCTGAACTTCGACATGATCGGCTCGCCGAACGCCGGGTACTTCGCCTACGACGGCGACGACTCGGACGGCGTCGGCGCGGGCCCCGGCCCGCACGGTTCCGGCGTCATCGAGCAGGACCTGGTCGCGGCGCTCGGCCAGCAGGGCGTGGAAGCCGAGGGGACCGACTTCGACGGGCGCTCGGACTACGGCGAGTTCATCGCGAACGGCATCCCGTCGGGCGGCCTGTTCACCGGCGGCGACGGCACGAAGACCGAGGAGCAGGCCGCGAAGTGGGGTGGCACCGCCGGGCAGACCTTCGACCCGAACTACCACACCCCGCAGGACAATCTGTCCAATGTGGACCGCGTGGCGCTGGAGCGGAACGCGAAGGCGCTGGCCACCACCATCGGGCACTACGCCCGGAGCACCGAGGGCGTCAACGGTGTGCGGCGCCCCGCCGCGACCACCGCCGTCGCCCCGCTGCCCAAGCTCGGCGACCACGACCGGATCTGAGCCCGCCGGACCGCTCGCCCCGCCCGCTCCGGGCGAGCGGTCCGCACCTCACCGAGCACCGGCCTCACCTGACCGGATGGCCCCCGAACCGGGCGAACAGGACTACCCTGCGACAGGTGATCGACGGGACCGAGGGCCGGATCCGGTGGCTCGACGAGGACGAGATGACCGCCTGGCGCTCGTACATCGAGGGCAGCGCCCTGCTGGAGAACCGGCTCAACCGGGAGCTCCAGGCCGCGCACGACCTCTCGATCTCCGACTACGAGATCCTCGTCCGCCTCGCCGAACAGCCCGAGCGGCGGCTGCGGATGAGCGAACTCGCCCGCGACGTCGCGCACTCGAAGAGCCGCATCTCGCACCAGATCCGGCGCCTGGAGCGCGCGGGCCTGGTCAACCGGCAGGAGTGCCCCGAGGACGGCCGAGGGGTCCTCGCCACCCTCACCGACCGCGGCGCCGACGCCCTCCGCGCCGCTGCCCCCACCCACCTCGCGGGAGTCCGGCTGCACCTGATCGACCTGCTGGAGCCCGCCGAGAAGCGCTTGCTGACGGCCGTCTTCGACCGCGTCCGCACCAGGCTGATCGACCCCCCTGCCCCCTGATCCGCGCCCCGCCCCGCTGTCCTCCGGCACGCGCCTCGGGCTAGGCTTCCGCCCTGGAAGCGTGGCAGAGCGGCCGAATGCACTCGCCTTGAAAGCGAGCGTCCCGAGAGGGACCGGGGGTTCGAATCCCCCCGCTTCCGCTCTCTTGACCAGCACGAACAGAGCCCGGCGAGGATGATCCCGCCGGGCTCCGTTGCGTCTGGTCTCAGTTTTAGTCTCAGTTGACGTCCGTGGACGCCTCCCGCCGTTGCGAGCCGCTCCCGACGGCGATGTCGCCGTGCACGGCACCGCCGACGTGCTGGGAGCGCTCGGCGACGGTGGGTGTTGGGCCGCCCAGGCCCGAACTCTCGGCCTCGCTAGTCGGCCCGACCGAGTTCGCCGCGCTGGCCGGACGCCGCGACCACCCCGCGCTCACCGGGCAGCCCCCCGCGCGCGGGACCCCCTCGCGGCATCGGCGGGCGCCGCGTCCCGGGGCTCGGGTGCTCATCGGGCCGAGCTCAGCGCGGCGCACGCCAGGCGTGTCACCGCTCCGCCAGTGCCGCCAGCTCGGCGAGGAGTTCCGAGGTCGTGACCGGGTCGAGTTCGGTGAAGCTGAGCGGGGTGTCGCCGGACGGGCCCCAGCTGCTCGGGTGATCGGCGAGGCCGACGAAGTCCAGGGTCTGCTCGACGGTGGGGTCGATGTTGCCCAGCCGGAAGCCCTCCGACGGGCCGATCACGAGCCACCTGTTCTTCCCGACCCGCTTCGCCAGGTGAGGCTGGATCCCCGCGAACATCGGCTCGTCCCGCTCCCAGCCGTGCCGCTCCAGGCCGAGCAGAGCGGCGGTCGGCACGGTGAGCTTCTCGAAGCGCGGCAACCGATCGCCCGCCGCCTCCCGCTCGGTGAGCCGGTGCACGACGCGGCCGAGCTGCGGGAAGGGCTGCGCGATGCCGTGCGCGTCGAACCGCTCGGCCCACGCCGCCAGGTCGTCGCCGAGGTGCAGCGGGTGCGCCAATCGCACCGAGGCGTCGCCGGGCAGCGCGAACTCCTCGTCCCGGACGTCGGCGAAGGAACCGTCCGCCGCCACCCGGAACGCCGTCGCGGGCCCCTCCCCAGGGGACCGGAGCCACACGAGCCGGCGAGCCAGCCGCCGCAGCAGCACGTGGGCGAGGAACAGCTGCCGGAACTCGTCCACCGTCCAGGTGCGTCCCTCGACCATCGCGGACTCCAGCCGGCGGGTCTGGTCGGCGGCCGTGTTCCGCACGTCCCGCTTCAGCGCCGTGAAGCGCTTGCGCTCGGCGGGTGCCAGCTCCGGGTCGTCGTGGGCGCCCGGCTTGGGCAGGTCCTTGCGGCGCTTGCCGTCCTCGTCCAGGACGTACGGGCGCAGCTGCTCGTCGAAGCCCGCCGTGAAGCTCCGGGATCCGTAGTCCACGGCGGTCGTGCCGTCGGCCTCCAGGTCGAACTCCGGCACCAGCCGGTCCGCCAGCTGCTCGGCGGTCAGGCCGCGATCGACCGCCACCTGCTCGATCTTCTCCTCGGCGCGGGTCCGGAGCCCCTTGAACCGCACCTTCCGGGCCACACCGTGCAGCTGCGCGAGGGCCGCGTCGCTGCCGAGCACCGCCAGCACGTCCAGGCCCTCCACCGCCCGCTTGTGCGCGCCCTCGCCCGGCCACTCGCGCAGGACCGCCGCCAGCCTGCTCGCCGTGTCGTCGTCGCCGAGCCAGCCGAGCGCGTGCAGCGTCCAGCTGTTCGCTGGCGGCATCCCGTCGAGCCGCCAGTGCTCGAACAGGGCCCAGGCGAACTCGGCCAGCGACTCGGGATCGCACGCCTCCCGTGCCGCGTCGACCCCCGGGTAGACCGCGTCGGGGCGGGAGACGGCCAGCATCGTCAGCAGGTGGCACACCGATCGGACGGGCAGCGCCGAGTCCCGTCCGCGCAACAGCACCGGCGGCAGCGACCGGGGGTTCACCCAGTCCGCGGGCGTCGGGATCACGGGAGGCAGCGCCAGTTCCAGGGCTTCGTCCGACAGCAGGTGGCGGACGACCTCGACCACTTCCGGCCCGTGGACCGAGGCCGCGTCGAGGACGACGTCCGAACCGCTCGCGGCGGCGATGGTCCGCAGCGCGTGCTCGGCGGCGCGGCGGGCCGCGCCCACCGGTCCGGCGGCGTCGGGCACCAGCAGCGCGACGGCTTCCGGTCCGTGCCGGGAGAACCAGGCCCGGCTGGTGGCCGCGACGGACTTGAGACGCACCAGCCAGTCGGCCATCAACCGCGCGACCTCCCGCTGGCGGAAGGGCAGCAGCAACCCGCCCGCGACAGCCGGCTCCCGCTTCGCCGCGTACAGCAGCGGCGGCAGCGCGTCCGCCTCCCACCGGGCGGCCACCGGCCGCAGCTCCTCCTCGATCCCCCAGATGTACCCGGGCTTCCACTGCGCCAGCAACGGCCGGTAGGCGTCCGGGCCGTCGGAGAACAGGGCGACCAGGTGGAAGGGATCGAGCTCGGTCAAGCGCTCGCGCAGATCGGAGACGTCGGGCCGCTCCGAGGGCCGCTGCCACCGCTCGGGGTTCTCAGCCGCCCAGGCCTCGCGCTCGCCCGGCAGCCAGCGCACCTCGGCCTCGTCCCCGACGGTGAGCCCGTCGACGATCAGCGGCGGCGTCCCCGTCCTCCCCTCCGTCCACGGTGGACTCACGAGCAACCGGGGCAGCGCCTCGGCGGACGCCTCGGCGGGCGGTTCCAGCAACCCCCGCACCACCTCGGCCGCCCGGGACGGGAGCTCCGCCCACCGCGCCCGCAGCAGCTCGCGGTGCGCGAGCACGTGCTCGCGGAGCAGCTGGTGCAGCAGGTGGGCGTTGCGACCGCGCCCGTGCGCGGCCCGGAGGGCCAGCAGACGGGCCGCGCGCACCGGGTACCGGCGGATCGCGTCCAGCAGTGCGGGCCGCGCGTGCTTGTCGTCCGCGTGCGAGGCCAGCAGCTCGAACGCCTCGTCCGTCGGCAGTTCGACCAGGATCTCCGCCAGCTGCGCGGAATCCCCGCGAGAGGGCGTGCGGTTGCGCCAGACCTCCGCGATGAGCGCCGCGACGGCCGGGCCGACGCCCTCGGCGATGGTGGCCGTGGTGTGGAGCGTGCCGTCGAAGGCGACCGCGCCGCCTTCCCGCAGCAGCGCACGCAGCTGCGCTTCGTCCCGCAGCGATTCGAGCAGCATCGCGCGCACGACGCGGTCCTGCCGACCGCTCTCCCCCGGATCCGCGCAGCACTCCGCGAGCCAATCGGTCTCGGCGGGGACCATGTAGGACACCACGATGCGGCTGCGCGCCCCGCCGCGGTGCTCGGCCAGGGCGTCCACCACCTCGCGGTACTCGTGCGCGCTGGCCATCGACAGCCGCGTCCGGACCCGGTCGGCGGCGCCCCGGCGCAACCACAGCCCCGGCGCGGGGCCGCCCTCGGGCAGCACCGCGAGCCGGGTCAGCTCGCCGTCCTCGCGCCGCAGGTCGAGCCCGAACAGCTCCACCGCGACGCGGGCCGCGAAGGCCTGCCCGTGCCGCAGGTCCCAGGCGTCGGCGACCTCCTCGTAGAGCACCTTCCCGCGATCGGTCACCGCGGCCAGGATCGCGGCGCCGAGCGGATCGGCCTGCCCGTCCAGGTAACGGCGCGCGGCCGCCACCAGCTCGGGATCGACGTCCACATCGGACCAGTCCTGCGCCGCCGCCAGCGCGACCCGCCGGTCCCAGCTGTCGAGCGCCGCTCCGTGCGGCGAGTGCTGGTACTGGGGAAGGCCGCCCCAGCGCGGGCGGAGCCGAAGCTGCCAGGATTCGGGCATCGTGAAGGAGTTCTCGTCCGGCCCCACGACGTTCCCCGCGTCCTCGTCAACATCCCGCACGACCGCTCCTCCAGATCGGCGCCGGTCTCGGCGCGCACCCGCCCGCGAGCCGGGCGCTGCGGGCCACGGTAGATCGGGGCACCGACAACTCCCGGCGATCGCGCGGCGACCTGCGGTCCCGGGCGCCGGCCGGGGCATCAACCCGCCGTGGTGCGCTCGATCCAGTCCCGGTGCGCGGTCAGGTCGGTGTAGATGCCGGGTCCGGTGGCGCACGCCGGGTCGGCGTCCCCGTCGCGGCTGGTCGCCCCGATCAACCGCCACTCCCCCGGGCGCCCCGTGATCTGCGGCCCGCCGGAGTCCAGGATGCAGGCCTGCGCGTCCTCGGTGGGGCTGTCGGTGCACAGCTCGTTGCCGGGGTCGTAGTTCTCGCCGCACCTGTCGTCGGCGACGAGCTCGGTGTCCAGCTCCTGCAAGGTGATCGGCGGGTGCGGGCACTCGCTGCCGTCCTCGCAGGTCATCCCCCACCCGAGGATCCGGCTCGCGGTGCCCGCCGGTCCGGGTTCCGCGGCGATCTCGACGGGCGGCACGTCCACCGCGTGATCCAGCCGCAACACCGCCACGTCGTCGTGGAACGGCTCGTAGGAGAACTCCGGGTGCGCGATCACCTCGGTGACCCCGGCCTCCACGCCCTTCGTGCGGTCGTGATCGCCGATCCGCACCGAGAGCTGCCCGGGCTCAACGCCCACCGTGCAGTGCCCCGCCGTCACGATCCAGTCCGGCTTGATCAGGGATGCCCCGCAGTAGTGGTGGCCGTCCTTCCGCAGGCTCACCATGAAGGGGTATTCCGCGGTGGCGTCGTGGCCACCGATGATCGCCGAGGCCGGCGACGCCACCGCAGCGGTGAGCGCGATCGCTCCTGCCGCCGCGCCCAACGCGGTCCCGATCTTGACCATCCGATTCCTCCAGAGAACGTCCTTGATCCGGTCGCTGGTCAAGCTACGAGCGGTGCCCGGGGCGGGAGATCCATCGAGCGGGCAGCGCGGGGTACGACCTCGGGCCAAGGGCCGCTCGGCCGTCCGGCCGACCACGCGCGACACCTCGTTCCGCGAGGAATCAGCACCGCCCGGGCCGAGGAATCGGGAACGCGCGGAATCCGTTTTCAGAAAGCGGTTCGACGAGCGGGAAACGACGGGAAATCCCTCGAAGCGAAAAGGCGAGCACGTCGGCGATCGGTGACGCCCGAATCCTCGAACGCGAGGCGGCGATGCGCGCGTTCCGGTTCGGCGGCGCCACTCGCGCGCCCGGCCGCTCGGTTTCCGGAGCTCAGCGGCGGAGAAGTCCGCGGGGTGCGCGGCCGCGGAGGCGTGGAGCGCGGCGAGATCCCACGGCGCGGCCGCACCGGGATCGCCCCCGGGACGCCGCCTTCCGCGCTGGTGGCGCACCGGAACTCCCGGTCCCGCGACCACGCGGAGCGCGGGCCCGGCGGCCCGCCCGCACCACCGAGCCGGTCGCGCTGGCGCGCGCTCCGCCTTCGCGCCTCCGCGCCCAGGGCACCCCGTGCGCAGGAGCCGGCCGCCCGGGCCTGCCCTCCGCGCCCGCGGAGCGCTCCGGAGGTCCCTCCCGGCGGACTCCCGCTCACACGTCCGCGCTTCCGGAACGCACTGATCCGACTCCCGCTAGATCGCCGAATTTCGAAGCGGAAATAGCTATTCTCAAACCTGCCGGACACCACTCCAAAGGGTGAATTAAGCAACCTTATCGTGTGACAACCGATGCCCGCCCCCACTGCAATTCCCGCCGGAATCGCCGGTTTTCGCTGTTCAGAGGGCAGATTGACGCCCTCGCGATGGCACACCTGCGCGTGGCATCGCGTTTGGACGGTTCTTCCCCGTGGGTTAGCGTCCGGCAGGCACCTGATCGGCGGTACCCCGGCTACGGCGTTGCTCCGATCGGCCTTTCCCCGAATGCGGCAAGTGGCATTCCTTTCAACACCCGAACCGGCACGCCCGGATCAGGAACCGAGGAAGAGGCATGGCAGCGCGATCCCGATCCGCACGCATCGTCCCGGCTCGACGCCGGGCGATCGGCAGTGCGCGGACGTCGCTGCTGGCCGGCGGGCTCGCAGCACTGCTCGCCGGATGCGGAGGGGGTGCGCCACCAGCTGCTCCGGTGGCGCACCCCGCCGCGACTCCGCCGCCCGCTGCCGGGCAGGCCGATCGCGTCGACCTCACCGGTCTTCCGGAGGCGACCACCTTCGGCGACCTCGACGGTGCCGTGCCCGATCCCGATCCGCGGGGAGGCACCGACGGCGTCGTGCTGCGGATCGACCAGGACGTCGGCGTGCACGACGCCCCCGGCGGCACCGCGTTCGCGCGGCTGCCCGCCGCCCAGCTCGGCAACCCGACCTGGGTCCCGGTGCTCGCCCGCCGGGGCGAGTGGGCACAGGTGCTGCTGCCCTCCCGCCCGAACAGCGGGACCGGGTGGATCCGCGTCCGCCCCACCGATCCGGTCAGCCAGGCCCGCACGCCCTACCGGATCGACGTCGACGTGGACGCGCGGCGGCTCGTGGTGTGGCAGGGCGAGCAGGAGATCGGGAGCTGGACCGTGGGGGTCGGCAAGGAGCAATCGCCAACCCCGCGCGGCCGGACCTACCTGATGGCCGCGATCGAGGAGACGGTGACGGAGTTCAGCCCGATCATCCTTCCCCTCGGCACGCACTCCGAGACCTTCAACAGCTACGGAGGCGGGCCGGGCACCGTCGCCTTGCACGGCTGGCCCACCGCGGACGTGTTCGGCAAGGCAGCCAGCGACGGATGCGTCCGGGTCCCACCCGACGCATTACAGCTGCTGAGCACGCTGCCACTGGGAACGATCGTGTCGCTGCACTGATGGCGAACGGTGGCGCTCAGCACGTGGTGGGAAAGCGGCGGGAACCGGGCTCCTGACGGGCACCGCCGAGACGAACCCGGCAACCGGACGACGTTCGGCGGCCCCGGGCTCACAGCAACCCCGGAAATCGACACGAAGGAAGTGCGACAGTGCACAAGAAGGCACGCTTCGCGGGAGTCATCACGGCCACCGCCGGCCTCTTGCTGGCAGGCGCCCCCGCGTTCGCCGACAGCGCGGACAACGACGGGGTCAACGTCGGCAACGACAACAACATCAGCCTGGTTCCGATCCAGCTGTGCGGCAACAACGTCGCCGTCGTCGGGGCCGTCGTCCCCGTGCTATCTCCGCAGACCAGCGAGTGCGTCAACGCGCCGGTCGTCGACCACCCGTCGCACAAGCCGGAGAAGCCCGAGCACCACAAGCCGGAGAAGCCCGAGCACCCCAAGCCCGAGCACCCCGGGCACGGTGGGGGCGGCGAGCACGGTGGCGGTGGCGAACACGGTGAGGGTGGTGAGGGCGGTGAGGGCGGCGGCCCCGGTGGCGGTCCCGGTGGCGGTCCCGCTCCGGCGCCGAGCGCGCCCCAGCAGGTCTCGCCGGCGGAGCTGCCCGCCGCGCCGAGCCCGGTGGCCGTGGCCGGCCACGCGGCCGTGACCGGCTGACCGGAATCCACCGAATTCCGCACCGCGCCCGCACCCCGTTCGACCCTCGCTGTGGTCGGCGGGGTGCGGGCACGTGCACAGTGGGGTCATGTTGATCCGCATCCCCACGCCCGGGGACGTACTCGGAATGGCCCGATCCACGGTCGGCTGGGCGGTGGAATCCGCTACCGCCGTCGCCAGCGCACCGGCCCGGGTGCTGGGCATGGTGGACGGCGTCGAGACCTTGCTCGCCAGGGTGAACTCCCTTGTCGACGGCGCGGAGGAGCTGCTGCTGCGCACCGGACGCACCATCGACGAGGTCGAGGAGGTGCTGCGGGAGGCCAAGGCCGCCGCCGCGGAGGCCTCCCGCACCGTCGAGACCGCCGGAGCCATCTCGGCCGACGCCCGCGCCTTGGTCGACGCGGCGGGCTCGGTGAGCGACACCGCCGCGAGCACCGTCGTCGAGGTCCGCAAGACCGCCGCGATGGCCGACGAGCTGCTCGCCACCTACGAGCCCGTCGCCCGCAAGGCCGCACCGATGGCGCAGCTGTTCGTCGACGAGCTCTCGCAGAAGGAGGTCGACGCGGCGATCCGCCTGGTCGACGAACTCCCGGTGCTCACCGAACACGTGCTCTCCGACGTGCTGCCCATCCTGCGCACCCTGGACAAGGTCGGCCCGGAGATCCACGAGCTGCTCGAGGTCACCCACGACGTGCGCCGGGCCATCATCGGCATCCCCGGTTTCCAGTTCTTCCGGCGACGCGGCGGTGAGCGCGTCTCCGAGGAGGACGACGGCGCCCGGCAGGCGTCGGCCGACGAGGTCAAGTCGCTCGGGTGAGCCCGGCTCGGGGCGGTTCGGCGAGACCGGTGCGCCTGGCACCGAACCGGCGGGATCTTCCACTCGAACGAGCGATCATGGCTGCTGCGCTCGGCGGGTTTTCCCGTCGCACGGCTAGATTCTCGTGCGCGTGGTTCGCCACGCGGGCGGTGTGGTCGCCCCGGTCCGACCAGCGGTCACTCCTCGCGGGGTGTCCGGCGGAGTACTCCCCCTCTCTCCGCCGGGCATCACCGCTCCTTCCGGAAAACCCCGTCGCCGCAGGGTTTTCCGCGTTCCTCCGGCCGGTTCTCCCGGCACGGCAACGGGATTCAGCCCAGCAGCTCGGCCGTGAGACCGGTGATCCGCTCCGCGGCGGCCGCCCAGCTCGTGCCCGGCGGGTGCAGGGTGCAGACCACGACGACCAGCAGCCGACCGTCCCGCCGGATCAGGCCGGTGGTGTGCATCGCGGGACTCTCCAGGTCGATCCGCTCGTCCGGGATCTTCTCCGCTGGCGGCCCCGGCTCCGGCTCCGGTTCGGCGGGGCCGCGCCCGAATCCGGACCAGCCCTGCTTGAGCGCGACCGGTTCGGCTCCGGCGGCGGGCAGGCCGAAGGACTGGTCGAAGCCGTCGGTCGCGATCACCTCGTAGCGGCGCAGGTTCGCCAGCACGTAGTCCCCGGGGGCTCCGGCGCCGAGCAGGTGGCGGTAGGTGCGGACCTGGTCCTCGGCGGTGAGCGGAACGTAGCCCCACATGTCCGGGTCCCGGGGCGGCTCGGTTCCGGTGAGGCCGATCTCGGCGGCCGCGCGCCGCACGATCGCCTCCCGCCCGCCGCGATCCCACAACTCGCTCGCCGCGGCGTCGTCGCTCCCCCGCAGCATCGGTTCCAGCAGCGCGCGATCGGCCGCGGTTGGCTCGCCGCGGCGGCGCAGGTGGTCCAGGGCGATGAGCGGCTTCACCAGGGATGCGGAGCGGAAGGCGTGCCGCGCGTCGTGCCCGCGCAGCACCTCGCCGGTCGCGGCGTCCGCCAGCAACCGCGCAGTGCGCGGGCCGCTGCCGGAACCGCGCTCGTCCGCTCCCCGATCCGCTGTCATCGCCCGCCCCCGTCCCGTTCCACCGGACCGGACGGTAGCAACGGGGCGGGCCCCGGATCGAGCGCCGTCAGCCGTTCAGCGGGAAGGACTTGGCGGCCGCGAGCAGGGCGTCGTTCTCGGTGGTGTCGCCGACCGTGATCCGCACCCCGGAACCGGCGAAGGCGCGCACCACGACGCGCTCGTCGAGGCAGTGCTCGCTGAATTCCAGGGCGCGGTCCGCCAGCGGCAGCCACACGAAGTTGGCCTGCGTCTCGGGCACCTCGTAGCCGAGGGCGAGCAGCTCGTCCCGGACCCGGACCCGCTCGCGCGCGACGGCGGCGCAGCGGGTGCGCAGCTCGTCCTGCGCGTCGAGGGAGGCCAGCGCGGCGACCTGGCCGACGGCGTTGACGCTGAACGGGACGGACACCTTGCGCAGCGCCTCCGCCACGTGCGCCGGGCCGACCGCGTAGCCGATGCGCATCCCCGCGAGGCCGTAGGCCTTGGAGAAGGTGCGCAGCACGAGCACGTTGTCGTAGCGGCCGGCGAGGCCGACCCCGTCCGGCACCTCGGGGTCGGTGACGAACTCGCGGTAGGCCTCGTCGAGCACCACGAGCACGTCCTCGCGCACCGAGTCGAGGAAGCGCTCCAGCTCGGCGCGCCGCACGGCGGGGCCGGTCGGGTTGTTCGGAGTGCACACGAAGACCAGGCGGGTCTCCGGGGTGATCGCGGCGGCCATCGCGTCGAGGTCCAGGGCGTGCCCGGCGGTCAGCGGCACCCGGATCTGGGTGGCTCCCACGATCTGAGTCATGATCGGGTAGGCCTCGAAGGAACGCCAGGGGAAGACCACGGCGTCCTCGGCGGTGCAGGTGATCTGGACCAGCTGCTCGCACAGCGCCACGGACCCGCAGCCGATGGCGATGCGGTTCCGGTCCACGTCGAGGCGGGTGGCCAGCGCGTCGGTGAGCAGCCCGGCGCCGATGTCCGGGTACCGGTGCACGTCGGCGGCCGCGCGCCCGATGGCCTCCGGGACACCGGGCAGCGGCCCGGCGGAGACCTCGTTGCTGGCGAGCTTCAGCGAGCCCGCCACCGTGCGCCCGGCGACGTAGGCGGGCAGCTGGTCGAGATCGGCGCGGATGCGGACGGTCATGCACGGCTCCCTTGTCGCTCGGGCGGTACCGCGTCCCACCTGCGGACACCGCCTGACCACTGTAGAACTGCCTGCTCCCGGGACCCGGACGGCGGGCCCCAGAATCCCTGCGGTCGAGCCCGAGCGGACCGGGCCGCGGCCCCCGCGCGGCACCCCTCGGACTGCTCCCGGCGACGACGGCCCCCGTCGGGCCGGTGCACGGACGAGCGGGCGCCGCAGAGCCGATCGAGTGTGATGCCGCCCACTCATCACGGTCGGGAGGTGCGGCGGCGGCAGCGCTGGGCGCGCGGGCCGCCGGGCCCGGCATGATCGCGATGATCCGGCATCACCGCACGTGACGCGGCCGTCACCGCGCGCGGCCCGCGCCGTCGACCCGCCCCGGAGGGAGCCCGGCGCGGGTCACTCGATGATCGCGACCGTGCGTCAACCGCGCTCCGCCATCCGGTTGATCACGTTGACTGCTGTTCACCCATCCCTGATTACCTGAACGGCATGACCGAAACCCGGACCGAGACGCTCGCGCTGACGGATGGCACGGAGCTGCGCCTGACCGTGGCCGAGCCGGAGAACGTCGTGCGCGGCGGGCTGGTGGTGCTGCACGAGGCGCGCGGCGTGACCCCCCGGGTGCGCGCGCTGGTCGACGGCCTCGCCGACGAGGGCTGGCTGACCGTGGCACCGCACCTCTACCACCGCGAGGGCGCCGACGAGTTCTCCGACGACCACGCCGAGGACCAGGTGATCGACCACGTCCAGCGGCTCTCGGGCGAGTCGATCCTGGCCGACTCCGACGCCGCCTTCGTCTGGCTGGCCGACCAGGGGGTGCCGGACGATCGCCAGGGCGTGATCGGCTTCGACATCGGGGGCTCGGCCGCGCTGGTGGTGGCGGCCAGCCGCAGCCTGGGCGCGGCGGTGACCGTGGGCGGTGGCGGGATCCTCAGCCCGCTGTCGGACGGTCTGCCCGCCCTCGTCGAGATCGCCGGGGAGCTCGCCGGCCCGTGGCTGGGCATCTACAGCGAACTGGACACCCGCATCCCCACCGCCGAGGTGGAGAAGCTGCGGGAGGCCGCCGCGACCGCCCCGGTGGCCACCGACGTGGTGCACTTCCCCCGCAGCGAGCACCGCTTCGACACCGACCTGGACGCGGCCGCGGAGGCCTGGCAGCGCGCCCGCAACTGGTTCGACACCCACCTGCGCTGACCGTCCTGAGGGGGAAGCCGGCTGCCGCTGGGACGACGGTGCTTCCGCGGCCGCCCCGGCGCGGCACCGAGTTCGCCGATAGCTCTCCCCGCACGCGCGCGCACAGCGCGCAGTGAGTTGCGCACAGGCTGTGGACAACTCATCCACAGCCTGTGGGCGGCGCCGCGAGGGCGGTCGCGGTGATCGGTCCGGCTATGGCGCGGCACCGGTGTCGTGGGTTAGGAAAAACCCATGACATCGAGCACCGACGCCGGTCAGCCCGAACTCCTCTGGCAGCCCACCCCGGAACAGGTGGCGGCGACCCGCATCGCGGAGTTCCGCGAGTGGCTGCGCGCTGAGCGGGGCCTGGAGCTGCCGGACTACCGCGCCCTCCAGGAGTGGTCGGTCTCGGACCTGTCCGGGTTCTGGGGTGCCGTGGCGGACTTCTTCGAGGTGGCCTTCCACGAGCGCCCGCAGCGGGTGCTGGAGGCCGAGGTGATGCCCGGTGCGCGGTGGTTCCCCGGCGCGACGTTGAACTACGCCGAGCACGCGCTGCGCTCCGGCCCCGGGAAGGCGGACGGGGATCCCGCGGTGGTGTTCGCCCGCGAGGACGGGGTCGGCGCGGAACTGGACTTCGGCGAGCTGCGCGCCCGGGTGGCCGCGATGCGCGCGGCGTTCGCCGAGCTCGGCGTCGGCCGCGGCGATCGGGTGGCGGCGCTGGCGCCGAACTGCCCGGAGGCGCTGATCGCCTTCCTCGCGGCGGCCAGCCTCGGCGCCACCTGGTCGTCCTGCTCGCCGGACTTCGGGGTGCGGGCGGTCGCCGACCGCTTCGTGCAGATCGAGCCGACGGTGCTGGTGGCGGTGGACGGTTACGTTTACGGCGGCCGCACCTTCGACATCCGCTCCACCCTGGAGGAGCTGCGCGCGCAGCTGCCGAACCTCGCGGCGACGGTGCTCGTGGACTACGTCGGCGCGGGTGGTCTCGCCGGCGCGCACGACTGGTCCGGGTTGCTGGAGCGGCACCGCGGCGCGGAGCTCGCCTTCGAGCCGGTGCCGTTCGATCACCCGCTGTGGGTGCTGTACTCCTCCGGCACCACCGGGCTCCCGAAGGGGATCGTGCACGGCCACGGCGGGATGGTCCTCGAACAGCTCAAGGCCATCGGCCTGCACGCCGACCTCGGGCCGGGTGACACGTTCTTCTGGTTCACCACCACCGGCTGGATGATGTGGAACTTCCTGGTCGGCGGGCTGCTCACCGGCGCCCGGCTGCTGCTGTTCGACGGCAGCCCCGGATACCCGTCGCTGTCCGCGCTGTGGGAGCTGGCCGAGCGGTACCGGGTCACCTACTTCGGCACCTCGGCACCGTTCGTGCAGAGCTGCTTGAAGAAGGAGCTGCGCCCCGCCGAGTCCTTCGACCTGGGTGCGCTGCGCACCCTCGGTTCGACCGGGTCCCCGCTGAGCGCGGACGGGTTCCGCTGGATCGCCGAGCACGTCGGCGCCGACGTGCAGATCGCCAGCGTCTCCGGGGGAACCGACCTGTGCACCGCGATCGTCGGTGCCGCCCCCGACGTGCCGGTGTGGCTGGGCGAGATCTCCTGCCCGCTGCTCGGCGCGGCGGTCGAGTCCTACTCCGAGGACGGCACCCCGCTGCACGGCGAGGTCGGCGAACTGGTGCTCACCAAGCCGATGCCGACGATGCCGGTCTTCTTCTGGAACGACCCCGACGGCTCCCGGCTGCGCGAGGCGTACTTCGACACCTACCCGGGGATCTGGCGCCACGGCGACTGGATCGAGATCACCGAGCGGGGCAGCCTGGTGATCCACGGCCGCAGCGACTCGACGCTGAACCGGGGCGGGATCCGGATGGGCACCGCCGAGTTCTACCGCGTCGTCGAGGCGCTGGACGAGGTCGCGGATTCGCTCGTCATCGACACCTCCGGGGCGAGCGGTGAGGGCGAGCTGCTGTGCTTCCTGGTCCTGTCGCCGGGGGCGCGACTGGACGACCTCGAGCCGGAGCTGCGCGGTCGCCTGCGCGACCAGCTCTCGCCCCGGCACGTGCCGAACCGCTTCCTGCTCATCGACGAGGTCCCGCAGACCCTCAACGGCAAGAAGCTGGAGGTGCCGGTGAAGAAGATCCTCGCCGGGGCCGACCCGGACCGCGCCGTCAGCCGCGACGCGCTCCGCAACCCGGCGGCGCTGAACCCGTTCGTGCAGCTCGCGCGGGGTTCGGACGGCTGATCTAGATCAAAACGACCCCCCTGCTCCGGGGCTGATGCGAGCCGTGTAGTCTTTCCGCAGTGGCCGAGAGGACACCGGGAGGCTTCGCCTAGTCTGGTCTATGGCGCCGCACTGCTAATGCGGTTGGGGGTCACGCCCCCTCCCGGGTTCAAATCCCGGAGCCTCCGCAGGGGTCACCGCCCAGGCGGTGACCCACAACTGAACAAGCGCCCGTAGCTCAACGGATAGAGCATCTGACTACGGATCAGAAGGTTAGGGGTTCGAATCCCTTCGGGCGCACGTCTGGTCGAGACAGCTGGAAACCCCCTACTTAGTCGCAGGGGGTTTCTTGCTTTCCGGGGGTCGTGAAGTCGGCCATGATCACTACCCCCTCTGCCGCGTGTGTCGAGGATGTGTCGAGTCCTGTCCTGGACGACCGGGGAACCAGCGCCGCCGCAGCCGCCGCAGCTTCGGCGGCAACCGTCGGATGGACCGACGTGCAGGTGTCCGCCGTGATCGCCAACCGCGAGTGCCCTAGCGTCTCCTGGACGACCTTCATGTCGACTCCTGCGGCCAACATGAGTGACGCGGCACCGTGCCGAAGATCGCGCAGCCGCACCGGCGGCAGGTCGGCTGCCGACACGAGCTCGGCGAACCGATCGGAGACCGACGCCGGGTGCAGGTCTGCCCCGTCCTCGCGAGTGAAAACCCGGTTGACCGTCCCGCCCCACGCCGGACCCCATTCGAGCCGTTCGGCGGCCTGCCGCTTCCGGTGAGCCTTCAGCGCCGCCGCCGTGCCGGGGTCGAGAGCGGTCGTGCGTTCGCCCGCTTCGGACTTCGGCGCCGTCTCCCGCGATCCGCAACGTCGACGGCATCACCTACCAGCTCCCCGCCCTGATCTCGGCGGCCGGCCAGACCGACCCGGCCGAAGCCGCCGCCGCGTTGCGGCCGATCGTCGCCGACGTCGTCGGCCCGGTCGTCGGCCCGGTCGTCGGCGACGTCGTGCGCGAACAGCTCGGCGCCGACAACACCGACCAGGCCGACGCGATGGTCGAACGCATCGCCGCCCGCCTCTCCGGAGCCGCCGCGTGAACGACCAGCTCCGCGCCTGGCTGCGCACCACCGTCCCGGCCGCCTGGTCCGCGCTGGTTACCTGGTTGATCACCGCAGGCGCACCGCAGTGGGTGACCGAACCACTCGGCGCCGCCGGACAAACCCTCGCCGTGCCCCTGGCGCTCGGCGCCGGCTACGCCCTGCTTCGCGCCGTCGAACCGCACCTACCGGTGTGGGCTACCCGGGCTCCACCACGCCACCGACCTACCCGCCCACCGGATAGCACGACGCCCCCCAGTGCTGACCGCTCGTGGCCAGCAGTGCGGGGGCGATCTCTGCGTTTCAGGCGGTTGTAGTTGTTCCTTCCAGCGTGCCGTCGAAGAACTCAGTTATTCCCCGCGGCCTACCCGAATAGGCCAAAAGCACGAAACCGTCAGACCCTAATACCGCCACCGGACATGTGGCTGCCATCACTAGAAAATAGCTGACGAGGTCCCGCCCAGATGTGATGGTCGTTCACGGTCATCCAATTGCAACGTGACCACCTGGCCATGACAAAAGGGGACTACGTCCACGTCACCAGGAATGAGGCGAGCGGCCACGGCTGGCGGGAAGCGATTGACCCGTCAGTGAAAGATAAGACGGCCACCGTCACCGTACAACTCGAATACCTCTTCCCCGACGGCTGGAAGCCCGTCGGGGCACCGGGTTCCCGGAGCATTAATCCGGACCAGACCCAAAAGCGAGCCAACGCGCGGGTGCCGTGCGGGCAAATCGCACTAGGACACTGGCGCAGCACAGTTGACGTTGACATCGACTGGGTGATAGGCAGCCCTGGAGTTTTGGTCACCCAGGAGCAAGTGATCTCGTGCCGCCCTTGACACCATCGAAACAGCCGTGGGTGCCGACAACCTTTGTCGTCGGCACCCACGGAGTCCTGCGGCTGCACCCCTGGGTACTGCGGCGGCAAGAACGAGGCACTTTCGAATTCGACACCTACTCGCTGATGCTGACCCGCAGCTCAGCGCTGGGGCTGGTCGAACTCCCTCCCGAGGAAAACGAACTGGCTCGTTGGCATCAGGAAGAAGCCGGTGAGGACTGGACCCAGGACGGCGCCACTCGTCAGGTCGCCTGGATGCAGGCCGGGGCCGCGAACCTCAACAAGCAGCGAATCCCGGTCTGGACGGCGCTGACGTGCCTCCAGGACAGCATGGCCAAGATCGGCTCGCTGGAAATCGCCGGAACCCACGCCGTGCTCCCACTGCACGCGGACGCACCGGCAGCTTCGCAGCTTCCAAACGCGGTCGACTGGTTCTCCCTGGAAGACAGCGTGCCGAGGCACCACTTCACCATTTCGCTGTACACGGCCACCTGCAGCGAGGAAGCCTTCGATTCCGCCGCATTGACGGAGACCTTCCGATCGCTGACCTCATCACTGCTCAGCACCGAAACCATCGCCGACCGCCCAGAAGGCACACCAGAGCCCGGCAGCCTGGAAGGCTGCTGGCTCCTCGGCAACGACCTGACCGAACTTCACCTCCGATGCCAGAGCACGGAATGGTCAGCAGACATGGCCGCATTCACCACGGACGCAATCGCCCAGGCCGCCCACGCAACCGGCCTCCGCCGATACGTACTGATCTCCGTGTTCAAGCGGAACACCTAGCCAAAACCCACCGAACAGCACGACGCCCCGCACCCCGACCGGGTGCGGGGCGTTTCGCGCGTCCGCGGGACTCCCCTCCCCGAACGCGACGCCACACTAGAACGCGCGTTCGAGTGATCGCTATGGGTGAGCCGCCTACACGTACTCGCCGAGCTGCCAGCGCACGGCGTCCGGGCGGCGTTTCGGTTGGCAGACGAATTGCCAGATCACGGCCTTCGCTTGGTCGACGGGTACCGCCCGCCCTGGCTCGTAGTAACGGGGCGCGTGCAGGTCCGCGAGTAGGGTTTCTTGCTTTCCAGGGGTCAGGTTCCGGGGTGCTTTCCCCGGCTGCTCGGCGGGGGCCCGCCGTGTCCGCGCGAGTTCGAGCGTTCGGGCCCGATCGAGCGGATCCGGCCGCGAGAATGCGGTCCATGCGCGTGTTGTTCTGGATGGTCGTCGCCGCGTACGTCGCGGCTTGGTGCTGGGCGGCCGCGACGTTGCCCGGGCGCGTGCCGGTGCGCTTCGACCTCAACGGCGTTCCGGCCCGGTGGGGCAGCAGCACCGAGCTGCTCACCGCGATGGCACTCCTCGGCGGCGGGTTGGCGGTGCTGCTCGGGGGCCTGTCCTGGTTCTCGGGCCGGTTGCCGCTGCGCGCGGCCTGGGTGAACCTGCCGCACAAGCAGTGGTGGCTCGCCACACCGGAACGCGAGGCCCGCGCGCGGCGGATGATCGTGCACGACCTGCACGCGCTCTCCAGCCTCGTCATGGCGATCCCGCTCGGCGTGCTCGTGCTGACCGCGCACGCCGCCGATCAGCCGGCGCCGCGGATGTCCTCGCTGGCGCAGGTCCTCATCTGCGCCGCGCTGGTGCTGGTGCTGGGCTGGTCGGCGTGGCTGGCGCTCGCGCGGTACCGCCCGCGCGACGACGGCTGAGGCGACCCCTCGGCGGCTCCGTGTCCCAGATCACTCTTGAGCGTGCCGCAGCGGCACGGGTTCGACTGGGGTCAGCAGCCGTCGAAGAGGAGATGCGTCATGGGGCTTCCCAGATTGATGTCGGTCGAGGAGTTCTTCGGAGATCCGCAGCAGGCGGGGGCGTCGATCTCCCCGGACGGGACCCGGATCGCCTACCTGGCGCCGTGGAAGAACCGGTTGAACGTGTGGGTGCGCGGGGTCGAGGACGGCTCGGAGGCGCGGTGCGTGACGGCCGACGAGACGCGGAGCGTGACCAGCTTCCGCTGGACCGGCGACCCGCGCTGGCTCCTGTACGACCAGGACAGCGGGGGTGACGAGAACTACCACCTGTACCGAGTCGACCTCGACGATCCCGAGGCGGCCGCCGTGGACCTCACCCCGTTCCCAGGAGCTCGATCGACCGGCGTGACGCTGCCCGCGGAACGCCCGGGGAAGGTGCTGGTCCAGCTCAACGCGCGGACCATCGACCGATTCGACCCCGTGGAGATCGACATCGCCAGCGGGGAGCTGACGGTGCTCGCGGAGAACCCGGGGAGCGTGCTCGACTGGCTGCCGGGCTCGGACGGGGAGCTCTACGCCCGCACCCTCACCGGGTCCGGGGACTACGAGTTGTCCCGCTGGGACGCGGCGGCCGGCGCGCTGCGGTCGATCACCACCCTCGACGGGTCCGACCGCCCGATGGGGATCAACCCGTTCGAGCTGAGCGACGACGGGGCCGGGGTGTGGATGGCCTCCACCCGGGGCGGCGACCTCTCGGGGCTGGTCCGGCTGGACCTGATCACCGGCGAGGAGTCCGAAGTGGACTCGCACCCGACGCTCGACCTGGACGGTGACCGGCGCGCCGTCATCGGGTTGTCACCGCTGATCCGGCACCGGCGTTCGGGACGGTTGCTGGGCGTGCGCTACCTCGGGGAGCGCCAGGAGATCCGGCCGCTCGACGCGGAGTTCGCCGAGGTGCTGACGGCGCTGGAGTCGCTGTCGGACGGGGACGTCGGCGCGCTGTCCTGCGATGACGACGGGCAGCGCTGGGTGGTGAGCTTCGTGCACGACCGGGATCCGGGAGCCACGTGGTTCTACGACCACGCCACCGGGGAGTCGCGGCTGCTGTTCCGGCCGTACCCGCACCTGGACCCGGCGGACATGGCGCCGATGGTCCCGGTGACGATCACCGCGCGGGACGGGTTGCGACTGCCCTCCTACCTCACGCTCCCGGTGGGCCTCGAACCGCGCGGCCTGCCGCTGGTGCTGCTGGTGCACGGCGGCCCCTGGTACCGGGATTCGTGGGGCTACCAGCCGGACGTGCAGTTCCTGGCGAACCGGGGCTACGCGGTGCTGCAGGTGAACTTCCGCGGCTCGGTGGGCTACGGGGCGGCGCACACGCGGGCGGCGATCGGCGAGTTCGCGGGAGCGATGCACGACGATCTCATCGATGCCGTGGACTGGGCCGTCGAGCGGGGTTACGCAGATCGGGACCGCGTCGGGATCGTCGGCGGTTCCTACGGCGGTTACGCGGCGCTGGTCGGGGTGACCTTCACGCCCGACGTGTTCGCCGCCGCCGTCGACTACGTCGGCATCTCCGACCTGGTCAACGTGCTGCGCTCGATGCCCGCGTTCGTGCGGCCCGCGCTCGTCGCCAACTGGTACCGCTACATCGGGGATCCGGACATCCCGGAGCAGCACGCCGACATGCTGGCCCGCTCCCCGATCAGCCACGTGGACGCGATCCGCACCCCGCTGCTGGTCGTCCAGGGCGCCAACGACTCCCGGGTGGTCCAGGCGGAGTCGGACAACATCGTCGCGGCGCTGCGCGAACGCGGGATCGACGTCGAATACCTGCTCAAGGAGGACGAGGGCCACGGCTTCGTCAACCCGGAGAACCAGATCGACTACCACCGCACCACCGAGCGCTTCCTCGCCCGCCACCTCGGCGGCAGGCAGGACGGCTGAACGGCGGCGGAAGACCGCGCCGCCGCCTCCGGGCGCGGCGGCGAGCGGCGCGGTGACGTGCGGCGGGGGCCGAGGTTGCCCGGCATGAGGAGCCTCACGTCGAGACATCCTCGGCCGGTGCGGCACGTCTTCAGGGGTGAAAGACCGAGCGAGGAGGAACCACCATGATCTCGAACATTCGCCGCATCGCCGCCGCCGCTGCCGTGACCGGGGTCGTCGCCGGCGCCTCCGCCCTGACGGCCGGAGTCGCGACCGCCAACCCGAGCGACGTGCCGTGCACCGCCGACGACGTCACCATCGCCGTCACGAAGGACCCGGGCAGCGGGGCCGGGCACGAGGCGTTCCGCATCGACTACACCGCGGCCGGGCCGCACACCAACTGCAAGCTCCAGGGGGCGCCGACCGACGTGGTCTTCGGCATCAGCGGCCGGCCGCTGCCCGGCGTGGAGGTCACCACCACCGGTGACGCCGCCAACCCGGTGAACCTCACCGCGAGCTCGCCCGCGCACTCCTACCTGATCCAGGAGCTCGCGGCGGAGCCGAACGCCACGGTGCCCTCCAGCATCGACTTCACGCTGCCCTCGGCCGACGGCTCCTACGCGCGCGTCGCGTGGCCCGCGGACGGGGAGATCAAGAACTCGCTGCAGGCCACCCCGGTCTACGAGAGCTGAGGCCACCCGCCCGATCCGCCGGGGACGTCGTCCCCGAGCCCGCTGGAACCCCCTCGCCGCAGGGGGTTTCCGGCTGTCCGGCCCCGGTCGAGGGCTGGAGATTTCTCAAGAAATCGCGCACCCCGCATCGGCATCGCACGAGTCGCACCGATTCCGCAACGCCTGACCTGCGGTGCTGGCCGGGGTGCGCGATTTCTCGCGAAATCGCGCATCCCTCGCGGGGAGACGTCGGGGTCGGGTGTGGCGGTGGGGGTGTGGCGGCGCGTTCCGGTCGGGGCGGGGGCGGTCGGGGCGGGGTTCTCGCGCGGGGGTGGACACGGGCCGTTGCCGGGGAAAGCTGCTGACGCGGCGTGCGCGGTCGACCGCGAACTCGCTCCGGGAGACCTCGGGAAACCCCGGCCACCAGCTCGTCGAGCACCCGAGCGTCGATCACTCCGAGTGAGATCGAGTCCGCTCCCGCGGCGTCCGGAAGATCCCGAAGACAGCGGGATGGGAAGTTCGGACTCGAAATGGTAACGGAGTGCAACTCTTTGCCCGGTTCCGGCGATCACAAGGTGACGACTCGAAAGGGGTAAGGAGTGACCGTCACCAAGTTCGCCGGAGCCGCCCTCAGCACCGCGGCTCTGTGCGTCCTGACCGCGCTGCCCGCCGTCGCGCAGCCGATCAGCGGGCTGAGCACGCCCAGCACCGCGGCGGGTGAGCGGGCGTCCGGGCTCGACCTGCCCGGCGACCTGCTCGAACCCGACACCGGGGTGCGGCCGACCGGCGCCCCCACCACCAGCCCCGCGCCGACCATCCCCGCACCGACCACGAGCGCGCCCGCGACGAGCACGTCCGCCGCCGAGGAGCAGGACGCCCCCGGGGAGGGGGAGATCGAGGCCCGCTACTCCGCGCTGCCGCGCGAGGTGAAGAACGCCCTCGGCAACCCGCTCGGCGACGAAGAGGTCGAGAGCGAAGAGCTGCGCTGGCGCGAGTACGAGCACGCCCGCTTCTACTGGACGCCCGACACCGGGGTGCACATCGTCTTCGGCGGCATCCTGGACCGGTTCGTCGCCCGCGGCGGCCACGACGTCCTCGGCGTGCCCACGACCGACGAAGAGGTCGACCGCTCCGGCGCCCGCTACACCGAGTTCGTCAGCCTCGACGGCGCGAAGACCGAGTCCGCGATCTACTTCACCGCCGGTACCGGGGCGCACCTGCTGCGCGGGCCGATCCTGGAGAAGTGGGCGGAGCTGGGCGCCGGCGAGGTCCTCGGCTACCCGATCACCGACACCACCAGCACGCCGGACGAGCTGGGCGCCTACAACCACTTCTCCCGCCCCGGCGGCGCCTCGATCTACCTGACCAGGGACAACGAGACGCACGTCGTGCAGGGCGCGATCCGGGACAAGTGGGCCGAGTCCGGCTGGGAGGCGGGCCCGCTGGGCTACCCGACCACCGACGAGCTCACCGCCGCCGACGGGCGCGGCCGGTACGCGCGGTTCGACGGTGACGGGAAGTTCGGCGCGGGGATCGCGTGGAGCCCGGAGACCGGGGCGCACTCGGTGCGCGGTGCCATCGGTGACCGCTACGTCGAGTTCGGCGGCCCGAACGGGCTGCTCGGCTACCCGACCACCGACGAGCTGTCCGCTCCCGACGGCCGCGGCCGCTACGGGCACTTCACCGGGACCGGTGGTGCCTCGATCTACTGGTCACCCTCGACCGGTGCCGTGGAGATCTACGGCGGCATCCGCGCCCGCTGGGCCCAGCTCGGCTGGGAGCGCTCCTACCTCGGCTACCCGGTGCGCGGCGAGCACGACGTGCCGCTCGGCCGCAGCACCGAGTTCGAGCTCGGCTTCATCGACTGGCACCGCGACACCGGGGAGTTCTTCGACTTCCCGAAGTGAGTCGAGTTGTCCGCTGTGCGGCCCGGAAAGCGGGCCGCGACGAGCTGAGGTGCGCCTGACGGAGTGGGGTCCGTGAGGCGCACCTCTTCCTTTCTGCCACGTCGGGTCGCCGCACCACGCGGGTTTCACGAGATCGGCCGTGGCGGCGTTCGAGTGAGATGTCCCCGGCGGGTACGGCCGAACCGGTGAACGTCGCCGTCCCCGGCAACCGGCGGACGACGTCGGACGTGTTCCACATCGACAGAATTCCTTGTGGGGCAACAGAAAAGGGGATCGTCGTGAAGACCACTCGCTGGGGAATCATGCTCGCTGCGGCCGTCGTGCCGATCGCGCTCGCCGGTCCGGCCACCGCCGCCGCGGCGCCGGCTCCCGCCGGACAGGCCGAGCAGCAGGCGTTCACCCCGATCGAGGACCGCTACTGGAACGACGCGGCGCTGCGCGGACTGCTGGGCGACCCCGTCGATTCGCAGAAGACCGACGGGGACACCACCTACCAGCAGTTCCAGTACGGCTGGCTGTTCCACACCGGTGCTACCGGCGTCACCGAGATCCACGGCGACATCGCGGCCCGCTACAACGCGGTCGGCGGCTACGACGTGCTGGGCGCCGCCGAGTTCGACGAACGGAGCACGCCCGGCGGAGAGGGCCGCTACAACCACTTCGCGGGCAGCGACGCCACCGGCCGCGCCTCGATCTACTGGACGCCGGCGACCGGGGCGCATGGCGTGTGGGGTCCGGTGCGGACGTTCTGGGAGTCGAAGGGCTGGGAGCTCGGCTACCTCGGCTTCCCGACGAAGACGACCTCCGTCACCGCTGACGGGGCCGGGGCCTACAACCACTTCGACGGGCGCGACGACGCCGGCGCCTCGGTGTACTGGTCCAAATCGACCGGGGCGCACTCGGTGCAGGGCGAGATCCGCAACGCCTGGGCCGCGCAGGGCTGGGAGACGGGCGCGCTCGGCTACCCGACGACCGACGAGCTCGCGGTCGCCGACCGCAGCGGTCGGTACAACGAATTCGCGGGCCAGGACGAGGAACCCGGCGCGGCCTACTGGTCCTGGGAGTCCGGGGCGCACTGGCTGACCGGGCCGATCTTGGAGCGCTGGGACCAGCTCGACCGCCAGGCCGGCTACCTCGGCTACCCCACGGAGAACCCGCACGCCGTCGACGGCGGAACGCAGGTCGACTTCCAGCACGGCTACGTCGTGCTGGACGAGGCCACCGGCGGAGTCTCCGACTCGCCGTGGTGATCCGACGCTGACGCGCCGGGCCGTCCTCGCGGGCGGCCCGGCTCCGCGCTGCTTCAGCCGAGCTCGGCGGCGATGTCCCCCAGCAGGTCGGCGAATTCCGCCGGACGGCAGAAGTACCCGGCGTGGCTGGAATCGATCGACCGCACCTCGAACCGCTGGGCGGGCGCCAGCGCGTCGCCCTCCGCGATCATGCGGTCCTGCTCGGCGGGCGGGAGCGAGCGGTCCGCTTCGAACCGCACGTAGGTGCGCGGCACCCGGCCCCAGCGCTCGGCCGTGGCGAACGGGGGCTGCGCGCCGATCCGGAAGTTGACGTCCGGTTCCATCGCGTCGACCAGCGCGCGGAACTCGTCGTCGGTCCCGTCCGCCATGAGCGCGGCCTTCGCCGCGCGGAAGATCTCCGGATCGGCGGTGCGCAGGTTGAACCGCAGCACGCCCAACCGCTCCGGGTCGCCGATCACCGGCCACAGCACGCCGTCCAGCAGGTTGCCGCCGTGCTCGGGCCAGCTCGCGTGCTCGCCCGCGCTCGCACAACCGACCGCGCACCAGGCGGACAGGTACACCAGCCGGTCGACGAGCCCGGGGGCGCGCTCGGCCACCGCGGTGATCGGGAGCCCGCCCGCGCTGGTGCCCACCAGCAGCACCGGCCCGTGCTCGGCGACCCGGCGCACGAGCCGCTCGACGTGCTCGGCGTAGTCGTCCAACCCGATCCCGGCCAGCGCGGACGGGGCGCTCGCGAACGCGTCGAGGTCCTGCGGGCACTGGTAGTAGCCCGGCGGGTGGTGCGCGTTCGCCCCGTGCCCCGGCAGGTCCGGGGCGAGGCTGCGGTGGCCGCGCAGCGCCAGCTCGCGCTGGAGCGGGGCCCAGACGGCCGCGGTGCTCGCGGCTCCGTGGACGAGCACGATGGTGGGTGGCACAAGACCTCGGTTCTCCGCGCCGGCCGCGCGGTGGCTCGGTGGGGCGGCGGACCTCTCGGATCCGGGCTCGCCGGGCTGGGGGGCGGGCCCGGGCCGCGGCCGGGCCGGTGAACTCCGGTCAGCTGATCACCCGCTCAGCCTAGGGCGCCGTGCAATCGGATATCGATGCGCGCGGTCCCGGCGCGGAGCGGAAGGCCGTCGCGGTGCGCCCGCAGCGCGAGCAGGGTGGCGAGCCGGTGGCAGAACTCGTCGTCGACGTGCAGCCGGTGCCTGCCCGTCCGCTCCGGTTCCTCCTCCGGCCAGACGATCTCCTCGTCCGGTGGGCCGCCCAGGTCGAGCGCGGCGCGCGAGCGCGGCACGGTGAGCGCGCCCGGGCCGGCGTGCGCGTGCTCGCCGACGCCCCCGCGCAGCGGGAGCAGCAGCGCCACCGCGCCCAGTCCCACGGCGAGCACCAGCACCGCCACCGCGAGCGCTTCCGCGCCGATCACGGCTGTTCCCGGGCGTCCCGCAACGCCTTCGCCCGCGCCAGGCAGACCTGGCAGGACTCGGCGAACCAGTCGCAGTCGCTGGGCTCGGTGATCGTCATCCGCAGTCCGCAGAGCGCGTCGCGCACCTGCCCGGGGTACGGGCGCTGCTCGGGGGAGAGCGCATGTCGCTCCCCCCGCGCGGGACGCCAGTAGGCGACCGGACCGGCTGACCTGGCGAACACCGGGAACCTCCTCGTCCTCCGCCCCGAACACCGGCGCGCGACGGCCCGGCGGAAATCGCGATTCGGTGCGGGCCACCGCCCCGCCGCGCTCGGATCGCGTGCGGAACCGGATGCACCTGAACGATAAAGACAGTTCATTCCCCGAGGAACTACCCATTCGGATGATCTTGATTGCCATCGGCTCCGAGCACTGGAAGAACTGGTCGCATCACCGAATTCGACCGAAAGGCCGTCGATGAGCATCACCGGCCCGCCCGTCGCCCGGCTCCAGCTGGGACGACTCCTGCGGGACATGCGGGAGAGCTGCGGAAAGACGCAGGAGCAGGCCGCGAACGCGCTCGAATGCACGAAACCCAAAATCAGCAAGATCGAGACGGGCAAGGCCACGATCGGACCCGGAGACGTGCGGCTTCTGATCGACTGCTACGGAGTCTCCGGCGACCCCGCGGACGCCGTTCTTCGACTCGCCCGACAAGCGCGGAAGCGGAATCAGATTCGCGTTCCGGAGTGGGAACAGCGATTCGTCGCGATGGAAAGCATCGCCGCCGAGATCCGCACCTACGAGTCCGAACTCGTCCCGGTCCTGCTGCGCACTCCGGAGTACTCGAAGGCCGTCGGCGCCGCCGCCGATCCGCGCCGGGACGCCGACGACCTCGACCGCCTCGCCGCCGTGCACGCGGACCGCCAGTCGGTGCTGTCGCGGGAACGGCCGCCGGAGCTCGCGGTCGTGCTCAACGAGTCCGTGCTGCGCCGCGAGATCGGCAGCCGCGACGTGCTGCACAAGCAGCTCGCGCACCTGCGCGACCTCGGCGAGCGGCCGCACATCTCGGTGCAGGTGCTGCCGTTCGGCGCGGGCGCGCACCCGGCGATGAGCACCGCGTTCCACCTGCTGCGCCACGAGGAACCCGCTCCCGGGGCGATGGTCCACATCGGACATCTGCTGAGCGCGGCCCACCTCGACACCTCGGCCCAGACGGACTGGTACGCGGCCGTCTTCGACCGGCTCCGCCGGGCCGCGCTGAGCCCCGAGGACACGGCGACCCTCCTCGCCGAGGCCCGCTGACCCGCGGCCCCTCCCCCACCGGCTTCCCGGCGGCGACCGGAGCCGGTGCCGACCCGTGCGCAAGAATGACCCCGCGGCGACGGGGGAAGAACTTCTTGAGGACGGTGTCGTGGAGCCCAGCAACCCGATCCGCTCGGACGGCACCTCCGGTGGTGGGCCCGGGGCACCGCCGGGGCGCCCCCTGGACGCGCTGAGCGCGCGGGCGGCCCGGCGCGCGCGGTGGCTCGCGCACGGGGCCGCGCTGCTGCTCGGCCTGGCCGGGCTCGGGTGCGCGCTCGCGCTGCCCTTCGCCCCGGTGTGGGCCGACCGCACCGAGGTGAGCTGGCCGGCCGCCGACGAGCCCGCGGTCTCCACCACCGCCCTGTTCGCGCCCTACCGGCCCGCCGAGTTCACCGCGACGATCCCGTGCCCGGCGCTGCGCTCCGCGCTGGAGCGGCCGGAACCGGTCGAGGTGCTCTCGACCGTGCCGCCGGGCAGCGACCGGGACGGCCTCGTGCTGCGCACCGAGGGCGGTGCGGCGGAGCTGCTGGTCGGTGGGCGCGCGGTGCCGCTGCCACCGACCACCGCGGACTGCGGGATCGAGGTGCGCTCCACCTCGGGGCCCACCGGTCCGGACGCGGCGGGCCGCACCGAGGTCTCCGTCGGGCGGCTGCCCGCGATCGCGCTGCCGGGCGTGCCCGCGCCGGAGGTCTTCTCCTTCCGCACCGGGCTGCCGCCCGAGCAGGCCGCGGAGCTGTCCGTGACCGCCCGCGCGCACACCTGGTTCGAGACCTCCCCGACGCAGCTGAAGCGCTCGCTGACCGCGCTGGCGATCGTGCTGGCGGCGGTCTCGCTGCTGCTGCTGGTCGCGCACGCCCCGCCGACCTGGGCGGGGCTGCGCCGGGCGGTGCGCGCACGGCTGCGGCCGAGCACCGCCGCGCTGCTGCTGGTGGACGCGGTGGTGGCCGCCGCGCTGGCGCTGTGGCTGGTCATCGGCCCGATCAGCGACGACGACGGCTTCGCGATGCTCACCGTCCGGAACTACGCCGCCACCGGCGACATCGGGAACTTCTACCGCTGGTTCAACGCCTCCGAGACGCCGTTCACCCTGGTGCAGCACCTGATGCGCTGGGTCTCCGAGTACAGCCTCGCCCCGGCGTGGCTGCGGGTGCCCAGCGTGATCGCCGGGACGCTGACGTGGCTGGTGCTCGCGCACGGGATCGTGGCACCGCTGTGCCGGGGCCTGCGCAGGCTGCCGGTGCACGTGCTGACCGGGGTCTTCTTCCTGGCCTGCTGGCTGCCCTTCGGCCTCGGGGTCCGGCCGGAGGCGTACGTCGCGCTGGGCACCGCCGCCGTGCTCGCGCTGCTGCTGCGGGCCACCGCACCGGGCGCGGCGGCGCCGTTCGGGCTGCTCGGCGCGGCGGCGCTGCTGACCGGGCTCACCGTCGCGGTCACGCCGACCGGGATCGCCGCGCCGCTGATCGCGCTGCTGTTCGCCCCGCGGATCTGGCGGCTGCTGGTGCTGCCCGGCGCGCTGCCGCGCTGGGCGTCGGGCCCGACGCGAGCCGTGCTGCTGGCGAGCCTCGGCGCGATGGGCGTGGTGGCGATGTTCGCGGACTCGACCTGGAACGGCTTCCGCCGGGCGACCGAGATCCACGACGAGTTCGGCCCGAGCCTGGGCTGGTACGAGGAGGTCGAGCGGTACTCCGCGCTGCTGGGCACCAGCACCTGGGGGACGGCGGGCAAGCGGCTCGCGGTGCTGCTGGCGGTGGTGGCGGCGCTGCTCGCCTCGGCCGCGGTGCTGCGGCGGCTGCACCGGGCGGTGGGAGTGCCGGAGCTTCCGCTGCTGATCGGCGCGGTGGCGGCGGTGCTCGCGACGCTGTGGCTGACGCCGTCGAAGTGGACGCACCACTTCGGCGCGCTCGCCGGGGTCGCGCCCGCGCTGCTGGCGGTGACGGTGGTGGTGCTGGCGCGGGTCGGCGCGCTGCCGGGAGCGCGGCGGGAGGCCAGGCAGCTCGGGATCGCGGGCGGGTTCGCGGCCGCCGTGGCGGCCGCCCTGGCGTTCCAGGGGCCGAACTCGTGGTGGCAGTACTCGGACTTCGGGGTCGCCTGGTCGGACACCCCGGTCCGTCCGCTGGAGCTGCCGCTGGACAGCCCGCTGCCGTGGCTGGTGGCGGCCGCCGCCGCGGGCCTGCTCGGTTGGGGCCTGGTGCGGCTGCGGGTGCTGGCCGGCGCGTGGACGCTGCCCGCGACCTCGGTGCTGACGGGCTCCGCGCTCGTGGTCGTGGGGGTGCTGATCGGCTCGTTCCTGCAGGCCCCGGCGCGGGCGGGCGCGTTCTCCGTGGGCGCCTCCTCCTGGGACAGCGTTCGGGCCCGCAGCTGCGGGATCGAGAACGAGGTGGAGACGCTGCCGCTGGCGGAGGACGGCGCGCTGGCGATCGTGGACGGTCCGCGCGACGACACCGGGGCGACGGCCGGCACCTCGGAGGCGGCCGCTCCGGAGACCGAGCAGCCGGTGCGCGACGGCTTCGCCGCCGACCGGGACAGGCCCGGGCGCCCACCGCAGGAACCGCTGCTGCGCCGCGAGACCGGTGAGCTCGCGCTGCGCCCCACCGGCCCGGAGGCGGTCCCCACCGACGCGAGCCCGGTGATGTGGGACAGCCTCGGCGACGGCCCGCGCACCACCGGTGAGGTCACGACCGGCTGGTTCGAGCTGCCCGCGATGCGGCCCGGCCAGGAGCTCTCCGTGTGGGTCGCCGGGCGCCCCGAGCAGGGCAACGCCCTGCGCCTGGAGTTCGGCCAGGACGCCTCCCCCGGCACCGACGGGGCGGTGCGCGCGCTGGGCCACCGCGAGCTGCGCGACCCGCCGCCGCGCCAGCTCCCCTTCGACGATCCGCGGACGGGTCGCCCGGTGGACTGGCGCGACTTCGGCTCCTGGCGGCTGATCACCGTGGCGGCGAGCGAGCTGCCGGCCGGTGCGGACCGGGTGCGGCTGCACGCGAGCGACGCCACCACCGACGAGCAGGGCTGGCTCGCGTTCAGCGGGCCCGCGGTGCGGGACGTGGTGCCGCTGCGCGACGTGCTCGACGGCGGGATCCCGGCTCTGGTGGACTGGCCGATCAGCTTCCTGTTCCCCTGCTACGTCGACTACCCGCGCGTCTCGCACGGCACCGCCGACAGCCCGGGGCTGCTCGTCACGCCGCCCGCCGGGGAGGGTTCGATGGCCTTCGACCCGTCCTACGGCGGCGTGTTCACCGGCGCGGTGAACCAGTCGCGGCGGTTGGAGACGCCGAGCAGGCTGCGCGACGCGCCGGGCTTCACCTGGGGCCACGTGCTGTCGGTGAGCTACGACGTGGACCGGGACGCCTACGACCTGCGCACCCGGCGGGTCCGGGAGGGCGGCGCGGACGGCGACGGCGCCTACCCCTTCGAGGAAGGCGACCTGCACCCCTGAGCGCTCCGCGCGTCGATCGACCGACCCCGCTGCGGAGCGGTCCGCGAATGCGGAAAACTGAGCGCACCGGGCATCCGCGGTCGCACCGCCCGGCCTACCCGCGGCACGCGGGCAACCGATCCGCCGCGCGCGGCGTTCACGCGAGCGGGGGCGGCGAGGAGGGGAGCCAGGTGGGCGAGACGATCAGCCGATCCGTGCCGGTGGAACAGCCGCACCGGCGGACCGGGGAACCGCCGACGGGGTCCCTCGTCTCCTACGTGCTCCCCGTCTACGACGAGCAGGACGGGCTGCGCCGCTTCCACCGGGAGCTGGTCGCCGCCACCGAGACTCGGCCGGACTTCGAGTACGAGTTCATCTACGTCAACGACGGTTCCGCCGACGGTTCGCTGACGATCCTGCGCGAGCTGGCGGAAGCCGATTCCCGGGTGCGGGTGCTGGACTTCGCGCGCAACTTCGGCCACCAGATCGCGATCACGGCGGGGCTGGACCACGCCGAGGGCGACGCGGTGGTGGTGATGGACACCGACCTGCAGGACCCGCCGGCCGTCAGCGTCCAGATGATCGACGAGTGGGCGCGGGGCGCGGAGATCGTGTCCGCGCGGCGGCGCACCCGGCGCGACACCCGGTTCAAGCGGCTCACCGCGCACTCCTACTACCGGCTGCTGCACGGCCTGGCGGAGGTGGACATCCCGGTGGACACCGGGGACTTCCGGCTGCTGGACCGGCGGGCGGCCGAGGAGCTGCGCGGCTTCCGGGAGCGCAGCCGGTTCATCCGCGGCCTGGTCGCCTCGATGGGGTTCGCCCAGACCGAGGTGCTGTTCGATCGCGACGAGCGGGCCGCGGGTGAGACGAAGTACCCGCTGCGCAAGATGGTGCGGTTGGCCGCGGACGGGGTCACCGGCTTCTCCACCGCCCCGCTGAAGATGATCACCCGGATCGGTTTCCTGAGCCTGGCGCTCGCCGCCCTGGGGATCCTCTACGCGGTGGTGATGCGGGTGTTCCTGCCCGAGGTCACCGTCTCCGGCTGGACGATGATCATGGTGGTGATGCTGTTCCTCGGCGGGGTGCAGATGCTCTCGCTGGGCGTGATCGGCAGTTACGTCGGGCGGATCTACGACGAGGTGCGCCAGCGCCCGCTCTACATCGTGCGCAAGGTGATCCGGCATGACGAGCACTGACCAGCGGCGGTCGCGGTTGCCGCGGCCCAGCCGCGCGCTGGTGCTCTACGGGATCATCGGCGTCAGCGGCGTGACCCTGGACTACCTGCTGTTCCTGCTGCTGTTCAACGGGATCGGGCTGCACGAACAACTCGCGAACGCGATCAGCACCAGCGCCGGGATCGCGAACAACTTCGCGCTCAACGCCTGGCTGAACTTCCGCACCCGGGACCGGTTGCTGCTGCGCTTCGCCCGCTTCTACGGGGTCGGCCTGGCCGGGATGGCGCTGACCTTCCTGCTGCTGCACCTGGGATCCGGGGAGCTCGGGCTGAACCCGAACCTGGTCAAGGCGGCGGCGATCCCGCTGGTCGTGGTGCTGCAATACATGATCAACAAGAGATGGAGTTTCGGATGAAGCTGGGCGTCGTGGGCGCCGGGGCGACCGGGCTGACCGCCGCGTTCGACGCGGTCAAGGCGGGGCACGAGGTCACCGTGCTGGAGGCCTCCGCCGAGCTCGGCGGGCTCGCCGCCTCCATCGAGGTCGGCGGCACCCCGCTGGAGCGGTTCTACCACCACAGCTTCAAGACCGACCGGGCGATGATCGAGCTGATCACCGAGCTGGGTCTGGCCGACAAGCTGCGCTTCCACTCCCCCACCACCGGTGTCTACCTGGGCGGCGAGCTGCACCCGTTCGGCACCCCGCTGGAGATGCTGTCCTTCCCCGGGTTCTCGATGGCCGACCGGTTGCGGTTCGGGGCGAGCTCGGCGGCGCTCAAGGCGGTCCGCGACGGCACCCGGTTCGGATCGGTGCGCGCCTTGGACTGGATGCGCCGCTGGGCCGGGCCGAAGGTCACCGGGACGATCTGGGAGCCGCTGCTGGCCGGCAAGTTCGGCGAGCGCGCCGAGGACGTGTCGATGGCCTGGTTGTGGGCGCGGATCCACTACCGCACCTTCGGCCTCGGCTACGTGCACGGCGGGTTCGAGCAGGTCTACCGGGCGCTGCTGGACGCGGTGACCGCGCGCGGCGGCCGGGTCGAGTTCGGCCGGCCGGTCACCTCGATCCGCCAACCCGACCGGGTCGAGGTGCGCACCGGGGACGGCTCGGAGCACGAGTTCGACCAGCTCATCGTCACCGTCCCGCAGCCGGTGTTCGCGAAGGCGGCCGGCCTGGAGTCCGACGACGTGCTGTGGCGCAACCAGTACCTCGGGGCGACCTGCTTCGTCCTGGAGTGCGACCGCAGCGTGATCCCGTACTACTGGCTCAACATCAACGACACCGACTTCCCGTTCCTGGCGGTCGTCGAGCACACCAACATGGTCGATCCGGCCGAGTACGGCGGCAGGCACGTGGTCTACGTCGGCAACTACGTGCCGCGCGACGACTGGCGGTTCACCACCGACCCCGCGGAGCTGCTGGAGCGCTACGTCCCGTGGCTGCGCAAGCTGAACCCGGACTTCGACGAGTCCTGGATCCAGGACTGGCACTTCTCCAAGGCGGGGTTCGCGCAGCCGGTGGTGACGCCCGGGTACCGCGCGCTGATCCCGCCGCACGAGACGGCGATGCCGGGCGTCGCGCTGGCCACGATGGCCCAGATCTACCCGCAGGACCGCGGCCAGAGCTACGCGATCCAGATGGCCCACGACGTCGTCCGCCGCCTCGGCCTGGACCGCCCGAGCTGAGCGCGCAGAACGCCCCCGGCTCGGGCCGGGGGCGTTCTTGGTCCTCTGTTCGTCAGAGGTAGTACGCGAGGAACAGGCAGCCCGCCAGCATCGCGCCGAGGACCAGCAGCACCTTGTCCTTGAGCGCCACCTCCTCGGGCTCACCGGCGACGCCCTTGTCCACGTCCACCGCGTACCGCAGGATCGCGATCACCATCGGGATGATCGAGATGATGCCCCAGCGGGACTGCTCGATCTCGCGGATGTCGTACGCCCACAGGCAGTACGTCATGATCGTGATCGCGGCCGCGATGGCCCAGACGAACCGCAGGTAGGAGGGCGAGTACGCCTTCAGCGACTTGCGGATCTTCGCGCCGGTCTCGGCCGCCAGCTTCACCTCGGCGTAGCGCTTGCCCGCCACCATGAACAACGAGCCGAACGCCACCACGATGTAGAACCACTGGGTGATCTCCAGGCCGGCCGCGGCACCACCGGCGACCGCGCGCAGCAGGAAGCCGGAGGCCACGATGCACAGGTCGATCACCGGCTGGTGCTTGAGGCCGAAGCAGTAGCCCAGCTGCACCGCGATGTAGACCGCCATCACCGTCAGCAGCCCGATGCTCACCACGCCCGAGATCACCAGCGAACCGACGAGCAGCAGACCCGCCACCGCCCAGGCGATCGGAACGGGGATGAGGCCCGCCGCGATCGGCCGGTTCCGCTTGGTCGGGTGCTGCCGGTCCGACTCGACGTCGATGGCGTCGTTGATGAAGTAGATGCCCGAGGCGGCCATCGAGAACACCACGAACGCCACGGCGGCGTCGAGCACGACGCCCGGGTCCAGCAACGCGCCCGCGGTGAACGGGGCGGCCAGGACCAGGACGTTCTTCACCCACTGCTTCGGGCGCAGTTCCTTGATCAGGCCGGTGACCAGGCCCGCCGACGTGCCCGCCTTCGCGGTCACCTTGGCGTGGTAGGCGTCCGAGGACTTGTCCTTCTCGTCCCCGCCGCCCGCCGCGGGCTCTTCCAGCGCACCCGCGCTGCCACCGGCCTCGGAGCCGATGGAGCCCTCGGAGTCCGACTCGACCTCGTCGCGCACCTGCTCCGCGTCGGTCTCGGTCACCTCGGCCTTCGCCTGCGTCCCGGTCGCGGCCTGGTCGAGCCCGCCTTCGGGTTCGCTGACGGTCGCTCCGGTCTCGTTCTTGTCAGCCACGGTTCCTCCGCCGTCTCATGAACCGCCGGACGCCCAGCGCCACGGCACCGCCGAGCGCTGAACCGGCGAGAACGTCGCTCGGGTAATGCACCCCCAGGACCATCCGGCTGACCATCATCGGCGGCACCAGCGCCGGGGTCAGCCGCTTGTTCAGCAGGCCGCCGTAGAGGACGGCCGCGGTCGTCGTCGAGGTGGCGTGCGAGGACGGGAAGCTCAGCTTGCTCGGCGTTCCGACCAGCACCCGCACCTGCGGGTCACCGGGGCGGCTGCGCCGCACGACCCGCTTGATCCCGATCGACGCGCCGTGCGCGAAGGCGACCCCGGCCGCGGCCGCGACCCACTCACCGCGGCGCGGACGGTCCACCAGGGCGCCCACGGCGCCGATCGCCAGCCAGCCCGCCGCGTGCTCGCCGAACCACGACATCGCGCGAGCGGTCTTGACCACCGGAGTCCTGGCCAGCGTGGCCTGCACCTTGCGCAGGGCGAGCGTCTCGGTGGTGACTTCCGGTACCGGTTCCCAGGTACCTGGGATGAACTCCCGATCCTCGACGCTCGCAGCGCCGGGATCCGTGGTCGATTCAGCAGACACGTCGTCTCCGGGGTCGGGGCACACAGGTCACGGGGATGCTCACTTCTGGTCGAAGGCCTGCTTCCAGGCCTCCGGGCTGGTCAGCTCGGGCAGCGCCGCGCGGTAGACCTCGCGCAGCCGCGGCCACTCGCGGGCCAGCTTCCGGTAGTTCGCCAGCGCGCGGAGCCCGAGCCTGCGGAACTCCTCGGGGTCGCGGCGGCGGAACGACACCCCGCTGCCGTCCGCGTTGGACACCGTCGCGCTGTCCAGCGCGCCGAGCAGGAACCAGCGCGCGCTGTCGGCCGGGATGTTCAGCTGCGGCCGCTCGCCCGCCGCGTGGTCGGGCTCCTTGAGGTTGTGCAGCAGCGCCTTGGACGCGCGCGCCGCGATCACCGCCGGGTTCACCGGCGGCTTCAGCAGGCCCTCCGCCATGATCGGGTCCGCCGACGGCGGCGGGAACTCCCGGGCCGAGGGCAGCGTCTTGGCGTCGTCGTAGTGCTTGCGCAGCTCCAGAACGTCCGGCCGGGCGGTGCGCAGCGAGTCGAACAGCTCACCGGGGCCGGCGAGGAAGTCCTCGATCGCCTTCTGCTGCACGGCGACCGTGGAGTACTCCATCGACAGCAGGTGCCGCAGGGTGAGCTTCAGGCCCTGCTTGACCAGGACCTGCCGCACCTCCTCCGGGCTGTGCAGCGCGGCCATCACCAGGCGGTTGCGGGTGTGGAAGTAGGCGGTCCAGTCCGTGGCGTCGTTCTTGTCCGTCCACGGCATGTGCCAGACCGCCGCGCCCGGCAGCGTCACGGTCGGGTAGCCGGCCGCGCCCGCGCGCAGCGAGTACTCCGAGTCGTCGAACTTGATGAACAGCGGCAGCGGCAGCCCCGTGTTCTCCACGACCTCGCGCGGGAACAGGCACATCCACCAGCCGTTGTAGTTCGCGTCGATCCGCTTGTGCAGCTTCTTGCTCTTGCGCAGCGGGGTCTTCGCGAAGTCGTAGTCGGTCACCGCGCCCGGCGCCGGGCGCCAGATGCCGATCCCGACGTCAACGACCTCGCCCATGCTGTGCAGCCGCGAGCGCGCCTGCAGGTTCAGCATGTGACCGCCGACGATCACGGGCTTGGTGGCCGCGCGGGCGAAGGCGTTCGCCCGCAGCACGCCGTCGGGCTCCAGGGCGATGTCGTCGTCCATGAGCAGGACCTGCTCGGCGTCGGTGTTGTGCACGCCCTCGTACATGACGCGGGTGAAGCCACCGGAGCCGCCGATGTTGGCCTGCTCGACCACCTGGAGCTTGTCGCCGAGCCGCTCGGCGGCCAGGTCGAAGCCCTCGGTGTCGCGGATCTTCTGGGCGCCCTGGTCGGCGACGACGACCTTCTCCACCACCGACATGACCTCGGGGTCCTCGCCCAGGGTCTGCAGCGCCACGACGCAGTCGGCCGGGCGGATCGTGGTGGTGCCCACGACGACCCGCTGCCGGGGCAGCTCGACGTCGGTGGTCCAGGCCGCCTCGTCGACCTCCAGCGCGCTGTCGTTGGTGAACAGGTCGAACCAGATCCAGCCGCCGTCCTCGAACGGTTGCAGCGAGACCCGGAACTCCAGCCAGCTCCACGACTTCGGGCTGGCGACCGGCGCACCTTCCAGGTGCACGCTGTCGCCGTTCGCCTTGGAGCGGTAGACGTCGAGCCGACCGGCCCCCTTGACCTTCAGCCGCAGCACCACCTCGCCGACCTTCGTCCAGCGCTTCCAGTAGCTCGCCGGGAAGGCGTTGAAGTAGGACGCCAGCGAGATCTTGGAGTGCGCGGGCACCTTGATCGAGCGGCGGGACACGACGGTCGTCGTGCCGGTCTGCGGCTCGTCGATGTAGAGCGCGCGCACGTCCAGCGGGTCCTCGCCGCGCGGGAACACCACGCGCTGCAGGACCTGCTCGGGCGCGACCTTGCGGCGTCCGCCCGAGCGGACCGAGGTCACGTCGCTGATCTTGCTCTCGCCCGCGGCCGCGGGTCCGGTCCCGGCGCTCTTGGCCGAGGACTCCTCGGGGGTCCGGTCGGTCACGTCAGTCCTCCAGCGAGCCGTCCAGCGAACGGCCTTCGGTGAAATAGGGAGCGAGCTTGTTGTCGAACATGCTCAACGCCGAGCCGATCGCCATGTGCATGTCGAGGTACTTGTAGGTGCCCAGCCGACCACCGAAGAGCACCTTGTGCTCCTTGGCCTCGGCCTTCGCCCGCTCGCGGTAGGCCTCCAGCTTGACCCGGTCCTCGGCGGTGTTGATCGGGTAGTACGGCTCGTCGCCGCTCTCGGCGGACCGCGAGTACTCCCGGACGATCACCGTCTTGTCCTTCGGGTGCCGGTCCTCCCGCTCGGGGTGGAAGTGCCGGAACTCGTGGATCCGGGTGTAGGGCACCTCTTCGTCGGCGTAGTTCATCACCGGCGTGCCCTGGAAGTCACCGGTGTTCACCACCTCCGACTCGAAGTCGAGGGTGCGCCAGCTCAGCTCGCCCTCGGAGTAGTCGAAGTAGCGGTCCAGCGGGCCGGTGTAGACGACCGGGACGTCCGGCAGCTCCCCGCGCACGTCGAAGTAGTCGGTGCTGAGCCGGACGTCGATGTTGGGGTGCTCCGCCATCTTCTCCAGCCAGGCGGTGTAGCCGTCGACCGGGAGACCCTCGTAGGTGTCGTTGAAGTAGCGGTTGTTGAAGTTGTAGCGGACCGGCAGCCGCGTGATGATCGACGGCGGCAGCTGCTTCGGGTCGGTCTGCCACTGCTTGGCCGTGTACCCGCGCACGAAGGCCTCGTACAGCGGGCGGCCGATCAGGGAGATCGCCTTCTCCTCCAGGTTCTGCGCGTCGGCGGTGTCGATCTCCGCCGCCTGCTCCGCGACCAGCGCCTTGGCCTCGTCCGGGGAGAACGCGCGGCCGAAGAACTGGCCCAGCAGGCCCAGGTTCATCGGGAACGAGTAGATCTGGCCCTCGTACCGGGTGAACACCCGGTGCTGGTAATCGGTGAAATCGGTGAACCGGTTCACGTACTCCCACACCCGCTTGTTGGAGGTGTGGAACAGGTGCGCGCCATAGCGGTGCACCTCGATACCGGTTTCCGGTTCCGGTTCCGAATAGGCGTTGCCGCCGATGTGGTCACGTCTGTCCAGCACCAGCACCCGCTTGTCCAGCTGGGCGGCGGCGCGCTCTGCGATCGTCAGTCCGAAGAATCCGGAACCAACAACGATCAGGTCATAGCCTGCGAAGCTCACAGTCGACGAGGGTAGCGGCCAGCCGCGCGGCCCCGGGAACCGCGTTGAGGTTACCGTCCCGGCACGACTACCAACCGTGTTTCCGCTGGCCGCACGGGTGGCGAGATGTCCGATCAGGACGGATCGCGTACCACGGGCAGTTACATTCCCGCACCCTCCGGAGTCGCCTGGCGGATCAATATCGCTCTGGTCGGCGACGGGCCCGGCGAGTCGGATTCGGTAGCATCAGCGCTTCACGGCACGCCCGAACGAGAAGGTGATCTCCAGCGTGACTCGGCTCCGCGACGGCCGCTTCCTGCTGGTCACGGCGATCATCCTCGAAGTGCTCGCGATCTGGTTCGTGCACTGGATCGACACCCGCGGCTACATGGACACCGAGATCTACCGCCTCGGTGCCCGAGCGTGGTTGAACGGTTACGAGATCTACAGCGGTGATCTCACCCCGGAATCGCCGGAGAGCGGGACGCTGCCGTTCATCTACCCGCCATTCGCGGCCATCCTGTTCACCCCGCTGATGTGGTTGTCCGAGGACGGCGCCGTCGTGGCCGTCGCGGTGATCTCGCACCTGTCGATCCTGGTGACCGCGTACTCGCTGGCCCGCTCCTCCCCGCAGCTCGCGCCGCGCGCGGGGCTGGTGGCGGTGGCCGCCGCCTGGATCGCTCCGTTCATCACGGTGCTGGAGCCGGCCCGGGAGACGCTGAACTACGGGCAGATCAACCTGCTGCTGATGGCGCTGGTCGCCGCCGACTGCCTGCTGCCGCGCACCTGGTGGCCGCGCGGCCTGCTGGTGGGGCTGGCCGCGGCCATCAAGCTGACCCCGCTGGGCTTCCTGCTGCTGTTCCTGCTGCGCAAGGACTTCCGGGCGGCCTCGATCACCGCGGTCACCTTCGCCGGGACGGTGCTGCTGGGCCTGCTGGCCGCGCCGCAGGACTCGGCGGACTGGTGGCTGGAGGGCGTCTGGTCCACCAGCCAGGACATCGGTCCGGTGTACGCGGGCAACCTGACGCTCCGCAGCCTGCTGGCCAAGCAGGAGCTCACCGGGACCGCGCTGAACTCGCTGTGGATCGCCGGGTCGGTCGTGCTGCTGGCCCTCGCGGTGCTGGGGATGCGCTACGCGCTGCGGAGCCGCGACGTACCGCTGGCGCTGATGATCAACGCGATCCTGGTGCTGCTCGTCTCGCCGATCTCCTGGTCGCACCACTGGGTGTGGGCCGGGCCGACGCTGGCGCTGATCGGGGCGACGGCCTGGCGGCACCGCTGGTACGGGGTGCTGCTCTCGGCCGGGTTCTGCGCGCTCGTGGTGTCCATCGGGCCGCAGTGGTACCTGCCCTACACCGAGGACCGGGAGCTGGACTGGACGTTCTCCCAGCAGGTCGTGGGCAACTCCTACGCGCTGCTGGGGATCGGGTTCCTCATCGCGGGCGCCGTGGCCTTCGCGCTGCACCGGCCGCGCTCCGCGCCGGACCGGGCCGTCGAGCACGCGCCCGCCGAGGTCTAGCCGACGCCGCGTCCGCCCTCGTGCCGGGCGCGGCGCCGGGCCTCACGAACTCCGCCACCAGCGCTCCAGCACCAGCGCCACGCCGTCCTGGCCGTTGCAGGTAGTGATCTCGTCGGCGATCTCCAGCACGCCCGGGTGCGCGTTGCGCATCGCCACCCCGTGCCCCACCCAGTCCAGCATCGGGATGTCGTTGGGCATGTCCCCGAACCCGATCACCTCGTCGCGCCGGACCCCGAGCGCGTCGACCACGGCCGCCAGCCCGCTGCCCTTGTGCACCCCCGGCGAGGACAGCTCCACCGGCCCGCCGCCCATCGAGCAGGTCAGGCACAACCGGGCGCCGAGCACGTCCTGCACCTCGGAGCTCAGGTCGGTGCCGGGCCGCTCCTCGTCGAGCACCATCAGCTTCACCGCCGGGCGGCCGAACAGCTCCTCCTCCTCGACGACCCGGATGGACCGGTTCGGCCAGGTCCGGTGGAAGGACGCTTCGGCGAGGAACTGGTCCGCCACGTCGTCCCGGGCCCGCCGGGTGGAGCGCTCCACCGCGAAGGTGCAGCCGGGCAGCGCCGCGCGCAGCTCCCGGGCCGCGTCGCGCAGCAGCCGGGGTTCCATCTCGGCGCTGTGCAGCACCCGGTCCGCGGCGGCGTCGTAGACCACCGCGCCGTTCGAGCACACCGCGATCCCGGCGACGCCGAGCTCGTCCACCACTTGCGGGACCCAGCGCGGCGGCCTGCCCGTGACCAGCACGAACGGGGTGTCGTCGGCCACAGCGCGCACGGCGCGGGCGGTGCGCTCGCTCACCCGGACCTTCGGGTCCAGCAGAGTTCCGTCCACATCGGATGCGACCAGTGCAGGTTTGTTCACGCCGGACATGCTGGCGAGCGCGGAACCGGCTCCGGGGAGGAATAATCGCACTTCACCTGAGCGTGTGGATCTACGCGCGGGAACGGATCGCGCGGACGGGTGCCGCTCCCGGGACGCGGAACGGGGTCGAACCCGTCCGGGTGGTACCGATACGGTCAGCACCGTGCGCGTTGGGATTGTGATACTGCCCGAACACCGGTGGTGGGCCGCGGAGCCGCTGTGGCGGATGGCCGAGGAGTACGGCTTCGCCCACGCCTGGACCTACGACCACCTGGGCTGGCGGTCGCTGGTCGACAAGCCGTGGTTCGACGCGGTTCCCACGTTGACGGCCGCCGCCACGGTGACCTCGACGATCCGGCTCGGCACGCTCGTGGCCTCGCCGAACTTCCGGCACCCGGTGCACTTCGCCCGCGAGATCACCGCGCTCGACGACATCTCCGACGGCAGGCTCACGGTGGGCATCGGCGCGGGCGGCACCGGCTTCGACGCGGCGGTGCTGGGCGGGCAGCCGCTTCCCGCCGGCGCGCGCACCGAGCGGTTCGAGGAGTTCGTGGAACTGCTCGACAAGATCCTCACCCAGGACAGCACGAGCTGGTACGGCGAGCACTACACGGCCGTCGAGGCCCGCCGCGCCCCCGGCTGCGTGCAGCTGCCCCGCTTACCGTTCGTCATCGCCGCGAACGGGCCGCGCGCGATGCGCCTGGCCGCCCGCTACGGGCAGGGCTGGGTGACCACCGGCAGCGGCGGGGACGACGCCGAGGCGTGGTGGCGCGGGGTCGGCGAGCTGACCAAGCGGTTCGACGACGCGCTGGCCGCCGAGGACCGCGCCCCGCAGCGCGTGGCCCGCTACCTGCAGGCCGACGCGGGCCCGAGCTACTCCATGAGCAGCGCCGAGCACTTCAAGGACGTCGTGGGGCGCGCCGCCGAGCTCGGCTTCACCGACGTCATCACGCACTGGCCCCGCACCGACTCCCCCTACGAGGGAACCGAGTCCACCGTGGAGGAGATCGCCTCCGAGGTCCTCCCGGAACTCTGACTTCGCGCCGGTGGCGGCGGGGCATGGTCAGGACTCGGCGAGCAGGGTCGCTCCGACCGCGAGGAACTCCGCCGGGGCGGGGCCTGGCGCCAGCAGCCGGTGGGCGACGCTGGCGCCGAAGCTGGCGCTGTCGCCGGGACGCAGCACCACCGCGTCCTGCTCGAACTCCACCCGCAGCTGCCCGCTGAGCACGTACAGCCAGTCGTGCCCCTCGTGCTGCACCGGCCGCAGTCCCGTCTCGGAGGGAGCCAGCCGGTAGCGCGCCGCGTACATGCCGGGCACCACCGAGCGCGGGGTGAGCACCTGCACGGCGACGCCGCCCGACTCCACCGTGGGCACCTCGTCCCCGCGCAGCACCACCGCGGCGGGCCCCGGTGCCGCGTCGGTGAACAGCTCCGCGAGCGCCACGTCCAACGCTTCCGCGATCGCCGTCAGCTCCGCCAACGACGGGGTGGCTCGCTCCTGCTCCACCTCGGCGAGCCGCGGCTCGCCCAGCCCGGTCCGGGAGGCCAGCTCCCCCTCGGGCCAGCTCCGCTCGGTGCGCAACCGGCGGATCCGGTCGCCGAGCCCGGCCAGCCCCCGGCCGCCGCTCGCCTGCGCTTCGCTCGAACGATCTGCCACGCCGTCCACCATAAGCGCGGGCACCGGCCGCTGCCGCTCCCCGGGACGGGTGTGCCCGCGCGGCCCGCCGGGTAGGCCGGTGGTCAGGAGGTGCGAGATGTCGGACCAGCGGACCGCCCGCGCGCTGCTGCGCGAGGCCGGAACGACGTACGCGGAGCAGGCGGGGTTCCCGCTCGCCGACAAGCCGATGCCCTTGTACCGGCTGCTGGTGCTGTCGGTGCTGCTGTCCACCCGGATCAAGGCGGAGATCGCGGTCGCCGCCGCGCGGGAGCTCGGCGAGTTCCCCACCGCCGAGCGGATGCGAGCGGCCACCTGGCAGCAGCGGGTGGACGCGCTGGGCCGCGGGCACTACGTGCGCTACGACGAGAGCACCGCGACCGCGCTGGGCAAGGGCGCCGAGCTGGTGCTCGACCGCTACCGGGGCGACCTGCGGAGGCTGCGCGCGGAAGCGGACGGCGACCCGGAGGAGATCCGGCAGCGGCTGCGCGAGGTGCCGAGCCTGGGGCCGGTGGGCGCGGACATCTTCTGCCGCGAGGCGCAGCAGGTGTGGCCCGAGCTGCGGCCCTACTTCGACCGCAAGGCGCTCTCGGGCGCCGAGAAGGCCGGGTTGCCCGCCGACGCGCGGCGGTTGGCCCGGCTCGTCGACGAGCAGGACTACGCCCGCTTCTCCGCCGCCCTGGTGCGGATCACGCTGGAGAAGGGGCTGCTGCGGGAGATCACCGCGACCGCGTGATCAGCCGACCGGTTCGAGCACCTCGCGGCCGCCCAGGAAGGGGCGCAGCGCCTCGGGAACGCGGACCGAGCCGTCCGGCTGCTGGTGGTTCTCCAGGATCGCCACGATCCAGCGGGTCGTCGCCAGCGTGCCGTTGAGCGTGGAGGCGATGGCGTTCGGGCCCTCGGCCTCCCGGTAGCGGGTGTTGAGCCGACGCGCCTGGAACGTGGTGCAGTTCGAGGTGGAGGTGAGCTCGCGGTAGGCCTGCTGCGACGGGAACCACGCCTCGCAGTCGAACTTCCGAGCCGCGCTCGCCCCGAGGTCGCCCGCCGCGGTGTCGATCACCCGGTAGGGCACCTCGATCTTGGCGAGCATCTCCTCCTCCCAGGCCAGCAGCCGCTCGTGCTCCGCGCGCGAGTCCTCCTCGCGGCAGTAGACGAACATCTCCAGCTTGTTGAACTGGTGCACGCGGATGATGCCGCGGGTGTCCTTGCCGTAGGAGCCCGCCTCGCGCCGGAAGCACGTCGACCAGCCCGCGTAGCGCAGCGGACCGGCGGCGAGGTCGAGGATCTCGCCCGCGTGGTAGCCCGCCAGCGGGACCTCGGAGGTGCCCACCAGGTAGGCGTCGTCCTCCTCCAACCGGTAGACCTCGCTGGAGTGAGCGCCGAGGAAGCCGGTGCCCTCCATGATCTCCGGGCGGACCAGCACCGGCGGCACGACGAGGGTGAACCCGGCAGCAGTGGCCTGCGCGGCCGCCATGTTCAGCAGCGCCAGCTCCAGCTGGGCGCCGATGCCGGTGAGGAAGTAGAACCGGGCGCCGGCGACCTTCGCGCCGCGCTCCATGTCGAACGCGCGCAGCCCCAGGCCGAGGTCCAGGTGGTCGCGCACCTCGAAGTCGAACTCGCGCGGGGTGCCCACGTGCTTGAGCACCGCGTAGTCGTCCTCGCCACCGGGCGGGGTCTGCGGTTCGACGACGTTGGAGACCTTCTTCTGGGTGGCCAGCAGCTCCGCGTCGGCCTCGGTCTGCGCGGCCTCGGCCTGCTTGACCTGGGCGGCGAGCTCCTTCGCGCGGGCCAGCAGCTCGTCGCGCTCCTCGCCCTTGGCCCTGCCGACCTGCTTGCCGAGCTGCTTCTGCTCGGCGCGCAGCGTGTCCGCGGTGGAGACCGCGGACCTGCGACGCTCGTCGGCGGACAGCAGGGCGTCCACCAGGGACGCGTCCTCGCCTCGGGCGCGCTGCGACGCGCGCACGGTCTCCGGGTCCTCGCGTAGCGTCTTCAGGTCGATCACAGCAGGTCAGCCTAATCGGCTCCGCCCCGCGCGCTCCGCGCGGGGCGCCCACCCCGGTGGGTACGTCAGGAGCCCGGGATCCGGTGCGGGACGAAGGCGGCGCCGTCGTCGGTGATCAGACCCGCGGTCTCCCGGATCCCCAGGCCCGCCGCCGAGTCGCCGACGACCCAGGCGCCCAGCGCCGGGCGCATCCCGTCGAACTCCGGCAGCGGGTCGAAGGCCTGGTAGACGTAGCCCTCCTCGCCGTAGAAACCGCCGGTCTCGGTCTCCCAGCCCGGCGCGACCACGGTGATGTTGTTGCCCTCGCGGCCGAGCCGCGGCTTGCGCACGTACTCGGTGAGCAGTCCCGGCTGGTCCAGGAAGGTCGGCAGCAGGTTCGGATGCCCCGGGTACATCTCCCACAGGACCGCCAGCAGCGCCTTGTTCGACAGCAGCATCTTCCACAGCGGCTCGACCCACTGCGTCGCGGGCAACGTGTTCACCGCGTGCTTGCCGAACTGGTCGTCGACCATCCACTCCCAGGGGTAGATCTTCGCGACGGCGTTCATCGGGGCCTCTTCGAGGTCGACGAAGCGCTCCAGCAGCGGGTCCCAGCCGATCTCCTCGATCACCAGGCCCACGGTGTCCAGGCCCGCTTCGGCGGCGGTCTCCTGGAGGTAGGCGGAGGTGATGTTGTCCTCGCCGCTGGTGTCCGAACCGGACCAGGTGAAGTGGACCTCGCGGCTGCCGAGCCGGTCGCTGATCTCGCTCCAGCGCTCGACCAGCTTCTCGTGGATCGAGTTCCACTGGTCGTCGCCCTCGTGGCACTCGGTCAGCCAGTTCCACTGCACGACCGCCGCCTCCAGCAGCGAGGTCGGCGTGTCGGCGTTGTACTCCAGCAGCTTCGCCGGGCCGGAACCGTCGTAGCGCAGGTCGAAGCGGCCGTAGAGGTGCGGGTCGTGCCTCTTCCACGACTCCGCGATGTGCGGCCACACCCACTCCGGGATGCCGAAGTCCGCGTACCGCTCGGTGAGGATGACGTGGTCGACGGCGTCCAGGCACATCGACTGGAGCAGCTCGACGTCGGCCTCCAGGGAGAGCACCTCGTCCAGGCTGAACTCGTAGTGCACCCCCTCGTCCCAGTAGGGGCGCTGCGACCCGTCGGCCGCGCGGGCCGGGGTGCCGAAGACCAGTCCCAGTTCCTCGACCTTGCGCTGCCAGTCCGGCCTGCGCTCGGTTGTCCTCCGACGCACTCGTTCAGCTCCCGCTGCTACCGCTCTTGCTGTTGATCCCGAAACCGCCGCGCTGCACCGTCTGGCCCTTGGTGTTCGTGATGTTGGTGCCAGCGGGCTTGGTGAAGCTCGGGTTGGACACCGGCTGGCCGACCGGCGGCGCCGTGGTGCCGGGCTGGGTGTAGCCGTACCGGTAGGAGTTGTAGCCGCCGAAGCCGCCGCCGGGCAGGAAGATCGGCATGAAGAACATGCCGCCGCTGCTGTACCCGCCGTGGCTCTGGACGTAGTTCTCGTCGCACAGGTCGGGGTTCTGGACCGTGGCCGGCCCCTGCCCGGTGGCGCAGAACTCCTGGACCGCGGTCTGCTCGGCGCGGTACGCCGAGCCCGAGTAGAAGGCCGCGACCAGGGCCACCACACCGACGGTGACACCGCCGCCGACCATCACGCGGCGTCGCACCTGGGTCTTGCGCTCCTGCTCGGCGAGCTCGGCCCGGGCCTGCTCCTCCTGGCGCTTCTCCGCCGCGACGCGCGCGCGCTTCTCGGCCAGGGTCGGTTCCCTCGGCGTCGTCGAGTCGTCCTGGTAGCGCATCCGCCCGCGCCCCTGGCCCTCGTCCGGGTTCACCTGCGTCTCGTCCGCAGGGGACCCGCCCGCCGGCTGGTCGCTGCGCTGCGGCCCGTCCTGGTCTGCCAATGGTCTGCCATCTTCCGTCATCGCCCACTCCCAGCGGCAACACTACCTATCGCGCACCGACCCCGGGTACGCCTTGATGTGACGGGCCGGGACACGAATCGGTTTCAACACGATGCGCGATCGCGTGGGCGACCCCTGGGGGCGCCAGGCATGATGTGATCGATGGCCGAGCGCAGCGACAACCGCAACCACCGCCGGAGCAGCCGCAACACCCGGCTGGTGATGATCGCTGCCGCCCTCGGCGGCGCACTCGTCCTGCTGATCAGCGCGTTGCTCAACACCCCGAGCGGGGGCGGTGGCTCCGGGTGGGGCGGCCCCGGTCGGCAGGGCGCCGCGCCCGCCACGCCCCCCGTCTTCGAGGCCGAGGCGGGCACCTGCCTGCACTGGATCGAACCGGACGCGGCCGACATCCGGCAGGTGAAGTGCACCGAGCGTCACCTCTTCGAGGTCACCGGGAAGGCGGATCTGCGGGCCGACTTCGCCGGCACCGCGCCGTACCCGAGCGCCGAGCAGTGGCAGCAGCTCAAGCAGGAGCGCTGCACCGCGGTCTCCGAGCAGTACCTGCGCGGCCGGTTCGACCCGGAGGGGCGGTTCTCGGTCGGCGCGTTCACCCCGAGCCAGCGGGGTTGGGGCTCCGGGGACCGGACGCTGCACTGCGGCCTCCAGCAGCCGGGCCCGTCCGGGGAGCTGTTCGCGAGCAAGGGCGACGTCGCGCACCAGGACCAGTCGAACACCTACGACGTCGGCCGCTGCCTCGGCATCAACGGCACCGAGGTGTGGGACCCGGTGGACTGCGCGCGACCGCACGCCGTTGAGGTCACCGGCATCATCGACCTGAGCACCGAGTTCCCGGCGGAGTACCCCTCCGAGGACGACCAGGACGACTTCCTCGCGACCCGGTGCGGGGAGCTCACCGCCGAGTACGCGGGCAGCCCGACCGCCGTCGAGGACAAGAAGCTCGTCGCCTACTGGGACACGCTGACCGAGGAGAGCTGGGACGCCGGATCGCGGGAGGTCAACTGCAAGGCCAGCGCCCAGCTGCCCGATGGCAGCGGGCTGGCCCCGGTGACCGGCAGCGTCAAGGGCGACGTCACCGTGGGCGAGGAGCCCGCCCCGCAGAACTCCGCGCCGGTCCAGCCCGGCGTTCCCGCCGCCGGGGAGCGGTGACCCGGTGCCGGTGGAGATGACCAGAGCGCGGTTCGAGGAGCTCGTCTCCGACGCGCTGGACCTGCTGCCGGAGCAGTTCGCCGCGGCGATGAACAACGTGGTGGTGCTCGTCGAGGACCGCAACGAGGAGGACCCGACGCTGCTCGGGCTGTACTTCGGGATCGCGCTGACCGAGCGGGAGCCGAGCAACTACGCGGGCGTGCTGCCGGACCGGATCTCGGTCTACCGGGAACCGCTGCTGGAGATGTGCGGCAGCGAGGACGAGGTGGTCGACGAGGTCGCGATCACCGTCGTGCACGAGATCGCCCACCACTTCGGCATCGACGAGGACACCCTGCACGCCCTCGGCTGGGGCTGACGGCTCAGTCCGGGAGGTCGTCCCACCGGGCGCAGCGCCAGCCGGTCGGGCTCGCGGAGTCCGCTTCGAGGGTGATCGCGCCGGTGTTCGGCAGGTATGCCTCGGTGGTCCGGCGGGGGCCGATCTCCGGGCAGAGCCGCGCGGCCGCCAAGCGCAGCATCGCGCCGTGGCTGACCAGCACCACCGAACCCGTGGCCACGTCCTGCAACAGGGGGCGCGCGGAGTCGAAGAACCTGGCCAGCGCCTCGTTCCCGGTCTCGCCGCCGGGCATCGGGCGGTCCGCCTCGCCGTGGTGCCAGCCCGCGTAGATCTCGTCGAACAGCGCCCGCGCCTCGGCGTCGCCGCGGCCCTCCAGTTCGCCGACGAAGATCTCGTGGGTGCCGTCGAGGACGCCCAGCTCCAGGCCGTGCCGGGTGGCGGTGGGCAGCGCGGTCTGCTGCGCGCGCAGCGCCCGGCTCGCGTGGATCGACAGCACCTTCTCGGTGGCCAGCCGCTCCGCGAGGTCGTCCGCTTGGCGCGCGCCGTGGTCGGTGAGCCCCGGTCCGGGCGGCAGCGTGTCCAGCAGGCCGCGCACGTTCGAGGGGGTCTGGCCGTGGCGCACCAGCACGAGCCGCAGTCCGTCCGCGGCCGCCCGCAACCGCGGGCTCACGAGACCCCTCCCGAGCGCAGCCGCTCCAGCCACGCGGTCGACTCGCGGTAGGCCCGTTCGGAGGACTCCGGCCGGGCGCGGTCGGGGCCGGGGTCGGCCTTCGGGTAGGAGCCGAGGAACCGGACTTCGCGGCACCGGCGGTGCAGGGCGCTGAGCGCGTCGCCGATCCGGGCGTCGGCGGCGTGCCCGTCGAAGTCGAGGAAGAACCGGTACTCGCCGAGCCGGTCCTTGGTGGGGCGGGACTCGATGCGGCTGAGGTTGATGCCGCGCAGCGCGAGCTCCATCAGCAGCTCGTTGAGGGTGCCGACCTCGTCGGTGACGACGGCGGCGACGGAGGTGCGGTCCGCGCCGGTCGGCTCCGGCAGCGCGCCGGGCCTGCGCAGCAGCAGGAAGCGGGTGACGGCGTCGGAGGTGTCGGCGACGCCGCTCGCCAGCGCTTCGAGCCCGTCGAAGAGCTCGATGGCCAGCGGTGAGCTGATCGCGGCGTCGAGCTGCCCGTCGGCGACCTCCTTCGCGGCGCCCGCCGTGGAGGAGGCCATCCGGACGTCGGCGTGCGGGAGGTTCGCGGCAAGCCACTTGCGGACCTGCGCGATCGCGTGCGGGTGGCTGGCGACGGTGCGCACCTGGTCGGCGGTCGTGCCGGCGCGCACCAGCACGTCGAACTGGACCGGGATCATCCCCTCGCGCACCGCGATCACCGGGCCGCCGCCGACGAGGGCGTCGAGGGTGGCGGGCACCGATCCCTCCACGGAGTTCTCGATCGGCACCACCGCCGCGAGGACCTCGCCCGCGCGCAGGGCGGCGAGCGCGAGGGGGACGGTCTCGTAGGGGCGCGGTTCGGCGTCGAGGTCCCGGGTGAGGCCCCGGGTCGCCTGCTCGCTGAAAGTTCCGGGGGGACCCAGGTAGGCGATGTGCGGCACGAGACCCAGCCTACGGCCCGCGCGGAACGGGGCCGCCCACCCTGGACCAGTGATCATCTTCCCCCGGAGGTGTGACCTACCCAATTACATTCGGTCGCGCCTTCCTGCGATGCTGTGGGGCGTGACCGCGGATTCGGAGCGTTCATCTGACCGAGCGGGACCGGAGCTTCGGCTCGTCCTCTGCGCCCTGGACGAGCCGCTCACGGCAGCGTGGCGCGGCGTCGCCGCCGACCGCGACAACCTCGACGTCCACCACGGATCGGTGTTGGATCCGCGGGTGGACGCGGTGGTGAGCCCCGCTAACTCCTACGGGTGGATGCGCAGCGGGGTGGACGCGCTGTACTCGCGGACCTTCCCGAACGTGGAGGAGTCGGTGCGCAGCGCCGTGCTGGCCTACCACGGCGGCGAGCTGCCGGTCGGCGAGGCGCTGCTGGTGCCGACCGGATCGCCCGCGCCCGCCTGGCTGGTCAGCTCCCCCACGATGCGCACGCCCGGCGAGGTGCTGCCGAACGACACCGTGCACCCGTACCTGGCGGCGCGGGCGGTGCTGCGGCTGTGGGCGCACGGCGTGCTGGAGAACGGGATGCGGGTGCGAGAGGTGGTCCGCTCGATCGCCCTGCCCGGCCTGGGCACCGGCGTCGGCGGGGTCGCCCCCCAGCTCTGCGCGCACCAGGTGGCCGCGGCCTGGGACGAGACCTTCGCCCGCGCCGGCTGACGAACACCCGGGCCGGACCGGCTCACGCCGTCCGAGCGCGGCGCGGGAGCGCGGCCGCCCGGGGTCGGCCCCGGGCGGCCGGCGAGCTCACTCCGCGTCCTCGGCCTGCGCGGTGCGGGTGCGCACGGCGATGCGGGTGGGGCTGGTCTGCTCCAGCGCCCCGCGGACCCGGACCTCCAGCACGCCCTTGTCGTAGTCGGCCTCGACCTGCTCACCGGTGACGCCCTTCGGCAACCGGAAGCTGCGTTCGAACGAGCCGTCGCGCAGCTCGCGGGCCAGCACCTTGGGCGCCTCGGCGTCCTCCTCCGAGCGCGCGCCGGTGTCCCGGCTCCCGCTGACCTTCAGCGTTCCGTCGGCGACCTCGACCGCCACGTCGCGGTCCACGTCCACGCCCGGCAGCTCCAGGCGGAACACCAGGTCAGTCCCGTCCCGCAGCACGTCGGCGGCGGGGACGAACGCCCGCGCGGACGGCCCACGCCCGGTGAAGGCGCTGCGCACCAGCGCGTCGAACTCACGGTCCAGGCCGGTGAACGCGTCCCAGCCACGAACTGCAAGAGCCATTTCCCATCACTCCCTCATCGAAGCCGGGTCATCGGATCGGATACCCGGTCACTGCGGTTACATGAGTGCCAACGACTCAACTTTGCGGATTGTTCCCGGAGCAGGCGAGGTTTTCGAGATCGCTGCGGACCTGCGACGACCGGGGCCCGAGATCAACCGCCGGGCGGGCCGGGACCCCGCCGCGCGGTACCGTCGAGACCGCGTCCACCGAGGAGGGCGTCCACCGAGGAGGTACACATGTTGATCCGCCGCCTGGCCCGCCCGCTGCTCGCGTCCGTGTTCATCTACGGCGGGGTGAACTCCTTGCGCCACACCAAGGCGCACGCCGAGGGCGCCCGGCCGCTGTGGGAGAAGACGATCGCCCGGTGCGAGGACTCGCTGCCGGAGCAGGTGCCGACGGACGTCGAGACGCTGGTGCGGGTGGACGGCGTGGTCAAGATCGTCGCCGGGGCGATGCTGGCGACGGGGCGGTCGCCCCGGCTCGCCGCGCTGGCCCTGGCGGGCAGCGTCGTGCCCACCACGCTCGCCGGGCACGCCTTCTGGGAGAAGATCGACCCCCGGGAGCGCGCCGCGGAGCAGACGCAGTTCGTGAAGAACCTCAGCCTGCTCGGCGGGCTGCTGCTCGCGGCCGTGGACACCGAGGGCAAGCCGTCGGTGGCCTACCGCGCCCGGCACGGCGCCGCCCGCGCCGCGGAGCAGACCCAGGCGGGCGTCAAGGTCGCGAAGAAGGTCGCCGCGAAGTCCGCGCTCCGCTGAGCGCCGTAGGGCACCCTCAGCTGCACGGGCGGGTGACGCGGTCGTAGCGTGAAACCGTGCCGGTGCGCGTGTTGCTCGTCGATGATCACGAGGTGGTCCGCCGCGGCCTCCGCGACCTGCTCAGCACCGAACCCGACCTCGATGTCGTCGCCGAAGCGGGCGGCGTCGGCGAGGCCGTGGTCCGGGCGCGGGCGGCGGAGCCCGACGTGGCGGTGGTGGACATGCGGCTGCCGGACGGCGACGGCCTCCACCTGTGCCGCGAGCTGCGGGCGCTGCCCGCGCCGCCCCGGTGCCTGGTGCTCACCGCGTTCGACGACGAGCAGGCCCTGGTCGGCGCGATCAACGCGGGCGCTTCGGGGTACCTGCTCAAGCAGGTGCGCGGACGGGACCTGGTGAACGCGGTGCGGGAGGTCGCGGCGGGCCGCTCGCTGCTGGACCCCGTCACGACCGCGCGGGTGCTGGAGCGGCTGCGCCGGTCGGCCGACCAGCCCGCGGACGAGCTCGACGCGCTCACCGAGCAGGAGCGCCGCGTGCTGGAGCTGATCGGCGAGGGGCTGACGAACCGGCAGATCGCGGAGCGGTTGTTCCTGGCGGAGAAGACGGTGAAGAACTACGTCACCGCCGTGCTCGCGAAGCTCGGCATGGAGCGCCGCACCCAGGCCGCCGCCTGGGTGGCCCGCCGCCAGGGGTGACCGCCGGGGACCGGTGCCGGGCGGCTCGCGCCGCCGCGAGTGCTCGGCGTCCTCCTCGCCAGGACGGCGATGTCGTGCGGCGGCCGCGCGGGAGATCCGCGGCGCGGAAGGCGCTGAGGCCCGCCGCGCTCGCGAGCTGGTTCCCCGCGCGGGTCCTCACAGGGGGACTTCCCAGGTGATCGTGGTGCCCGAGCGCGGCGAGGAGTGGGTGGTGCAGCGGCCACCGGCGGCGGCGGCGCGTTCCTCGAGGTGGCGGAGGCCGCGCTTGCTCACGTCGCGCGGGATGCCGCAGCCGTCGTCGACCACCTGCAACCGCAGCGACTCCGCCGAGCGGCGCACCCGCACCAGCACCGTCCGCGCCCCGGAGTGGCGCACCACGTTGGACAGCGCCTCCCGCAGGGCCGCCCGCGCGTGGTCGGCGAGCGCGACCGGGACGTCGCCCAGCTCGCCGCCGATCTCCAGCTTCGGCGGCCTGCCCAGCAGCTCCCCGGCGATCTGCACCTCGGACCGGATCGAGTCCGCCAGGTCCGGCACGTGCGCGGGGGTCTCCGGATCGGCCGAGCGCAGCGTGCGCACGGTGGCGCGGACCTCCGCGATGGTCTGGTCGAGCTGGTCCACGGTGTCCGTCAACCGCGCCGAGTCCTCCTCGGTGAGCCGCCCGGCGAGCCTGCGGTCCAGCACCTCCAGCTGCATTCCCGCCGCGTAGAGGCGCTGCACGATCACGTCGTGCAGGTCCCGGGCGATGCGCTCCCGCTCCTGGTAGACGGCGATCCGCTCGCGCGCGGTGGAGCCCTCGGCGAGCACCAGGGCGAGGCCGGCCTGCGCGGCGAAACCGGTGAGCACGTCCACGGCGACCCGGGTGAAGGTGGGTGCCCCGCGCCGCCGGTAGACGGCGAGCGCGCCGAGCCTGCGCTCCCGAGTGCCGAAGGGGGCGACCGCGAAGGGTCCGTACACCCGCAGCGCGCTCGGCACGTACGGCGCGGTCAGCGGGTCGTCGATGAGGTCGTCCACCACGACGGGCACCCCGCTGCGGGCGACGCGGGCGGCCGCGGAGCGGGCGGAGAGCACCGCACCGACGGGATCCCCGGAGGCCTCCGGCTCGGCCGGGTAGGCGGCCTCCACGGTGAGCCTGCCGTCCTCAGCGCTCACCATGATCAGCCCGAGGTCGGCCTCGGCGAGGTCGGCGGCGCGGCGCACCACCATCGGCAGCACGGCGTCCGGGTCCTCGGCGGACAGCGCCGCCTTGGTGATCTCGGTGGAGCTGGCCAGCATGCGCCGGGCGAGTGCGGGATCCATGACGGCTTCGAGGCTAGTCCGCCGCGCCCGGACGGGCCCGCACGGCGGCCGCTGGGTGTGACCGGTCGGACGCACGGGTCACCTCGCGGCCGGGACGGCGGCGCTGACGCGGCCGTCGCGGACGTGCAGCACCAGGTCGGCCCGCGCGGCCTCGTCCGGGCGGTGCGTCACGTGCAGCACGGTCCGGTCGGTCTCGGTGCGCAGCCGGTGCAGGAGCGCGGTCGCGGTCGGCACGTCCAGGTGCGCGGTCGGTTCGTCGAGCAGCAGCGGGCCGGGGGCGAGCAGGGCGCGGGCGAGCGCGAGGCGTTGCGCCTCACCGCCCGAGAGCGCGGTGCCGCCCGCTCCGACGTGGTCGTCCAGCCGCTGCCGCCACCCGGGCAGCCCGGCCAGCTCCAGGGCCGCGCCGAGCCGCTGGTCGTCGGCGTCGGGCGCGGACATCCGCAGGTTCTCCCGGACGGTGGTGGACACCAGCTGCGGTTCCTGCGGGCACCAGGCGGCCCGCTCGGGCAGCCGCGCGGTGCCGCGCTCGGCGGGCAGGAAGCCCAGCAGCAGCGCGAGCAGGGTGGACTTGCCGCTGCCGGACGGGCCGACGAGCGCGACGTGCGCACCGGGCGGCAGGTCGAGGTCGACACCGCGCAGCGCGGGTTCGGCGGAGCCGGGCCAGCGCACGTCCACGCCGCGCAGCACCGCGCCCCCGTCCGCGCTCGGCTCCGCGGCGACCGGTTCCGGCGCCGGAGCCGCGAGCAGCGGCGCGAGCCGCCCCTGGGCGGCGCGCAGGCCGCGCCACTGCTGCGCGGCGGGCGGCAGCACGGCGACCACCTCGGCGGCGGCGAGCGGGACGAGCGCGAGCAGCGGCGCGAGCTCGGGCGCCAGCCGTCCGGACGCCACCGCCCCGGCGGCCAGCCAGGTCCCGCCGAGCACCGCGACGCCGACCGCGAGGGTGCTCACCGCCGTGGCGGCCCCGGCGCCGAAAGCGGCGCGGCGGGCGCGGGCGGCGAGCCGGGCGTCGACGTCGGCGAGCTCCGCACGACGCGCGGCGTGCGCGCCGAAGGCGAGCAGCTCGGCCGCGCCGTCGAGCAGCGCCAGCACCCGGTCGGCGACGCGCCGCCGCCCCTCGGCGACGGCGGTGGTGGCCCGGCGCTCGGCCAGCAGCGCGGCGCCGGTGCCGCCGACCGCGGCGACCAGCAGCGCGCCCGCGAGCAGCGCCCCCGCCTCGGGCAGCACCAGGGCCTCCAGCACCACGGCGGCGGTCCCGACGAGCAGCGCGACCAGCGGCGGCAGCACCACCCGGGGGACGAGGTCGCGCACCGCGTCCACGTCGTCGACGAGCCGGGCGGTGCCGTCGCCTCGGCGGAGCCCGGCCGTGCGCGCCGGCCCGAGCCGCACCAGCGCGTCCCACAGCCGTGCCCGCAGCGCCCCCGCGAGCCGGAACGCGGCGTCGTGGGTGACGAGGCGCTCCGCGTAGCGCAGCGCGGCCCGGGACAGCGCGAAGGTCCGCACGCCGACGACGGCGACGGTGAGCACCAGCACCGGCGGCTGCTGCGAGGCGCGGGCGATGAGCCAGGCGGACGTCGCGGTGAGCGCCAGCCCGGCCAGCAGCGAGGCGGCGCCGAGCAGCACCCCGGCCCCGAGTCGCGGGGTGATCAGCTCGCGGATCCCGGCGCGCGGCGGGCGGGGCTCGGCCGTTCCGGCCGGGGCGGCCTCGGCCGGAGCGGCGGGTTCGGGTTCGGCGGCTTCCGCGCCGGGCCGGTGGCTGGCGAGCACGACGACGGCGCCGCGCGCGGCGGCGCGTTCGACCGCCGCGTCGACCTGCCGCGCGGTGCCCGGATCGAGGTGCGCGGTGGGCTCGTCGAGCAGCAGCACCCGGGCCGCTCCGCGCAGCCGCAGCAGGGCGCGGGCCACGGCGACCCGCTGCCGCTCCCCCGCCGAGAGCTCGTCCACCGGCCGGTCCCGCAGGTGTCCGGCGGCGGCCTCGGCGAGCGCCTCGGGGATCGCCTCGGCGGTGCCGGGCGGCTGGTCGGCCACCGCGAGCGCGAGTTCCTCGGCGGCGGTGCCGCCGGTGAACACCGGCCGCTGCGGCACCCAGGCGAGGTGTCGGCGCCAGGCCGCCGGATCGAACTCGGCCAGGTCGGTGCCCGCGTAGCTGATCGCACCGCGCTCGGGTCGGGTGAAGCCGAGCAGCACGCCGAAGGTGGTGGACTTGCCGCTGCCGCTGGGTCCGACGCCGTCGAAGCCGTCCAACCGCAGCACCTCGCCGGGCCGGGCGGTGAAGCCGAGCCCGTCCGGCGCGCGGGCGTCCCGGCGCCGCACGGCGAGGTCGCGCACCCGCAGCTCGCCCACCTCGCCGGGCGCGCCGCTCCCGCGCGGGACTCCGCCGGCCCCGGCCGCACCGGTGATGACCTCGTCCGCGCGGCGCACGGCTTCCACGCCGTCCTCGCTGGCGTGGTGGGCGGCCCCGGCGGCCCGCAGCGGCAGGTAGCACTCGGGCGCGAGCACCAGCACCAGCAGCCCGGTCGCGAGGTCCAGCTCACCGGAGACCAGCCGCAGCCCGATGCCGACGGCGACCAGCGCGACCGACAGCGAGGACAACAGCTCCAGGACCAGCGCGGACAGGAACGCGACCCGCAGCGTCGCCAGGGTGCCCCGCCGGTGCCGCTCGCCGACGTCGTGGACCACGGCGCGCTGCGCGGCGGCGCGGCGGAAGGCGGTGAGCACCGGCAGCGCGCGCACCAGCTCGTGCAGCTGCGCGGAGAGCCGCTGCGTCGCGTCGGCGGCCCGCGCGGTGCGCCGCTCGGTGTAGCGGCCGACGAGCCAGGCGAACAGCGGGATCAGCGGCACGGTGATCGCGATGACCAGCGCCGAAGCCGGATCGGACAGCAGGATCCAGCCCCCGGCCAGCAGCGGCACGACGGCGGCGGTGACCAGCGCGGGCAGGTACTTCGCGAAGAACGGGTCGAGCGCGTCGAGTCCCTTGGTGGCCAGCGCGGTGAGTTCGACGGGCCCGCGCTCGCGGATCCACTCCGGCCCGCAGTGTAGCGCGGCGTCCAGCAGCTTGGCCCGCAGCTCCTCCTTCGCCCCGGCGGCGGCCCGCGCCGAGGCGGACTCGACGGCCCAGCCGAGCGCGGCGCGCGCGGCGATCGCCCCGGCCAGCACCGCCAGCCACCCGCCGACGTCCGCGGTGCCCTCGGTGACGACGGCGGCGAGCGCGCTCGCCAGCGCCCAGGCCTGCACGACCAGCGCGACCGCCTGCCCCGCGGCGAGCGCCCCGCCGACGGCCAGCGCGGTCCGCGCCGAGCGGGACAACCGGGGCAGCGCGCCCAGCGGCCCGCTCACGGCGCGTGCACCGGCGGGATGTGGTGGGCGCCGATGCGCTTGCGGAACACCCAGTAGGTCCAGGCCTGGTAGACCAGCACGGCCGGGGTGCCGAACGCGGCGACCCAGGTGATGACGGTGAGGGTGTACGGGCTGGAGGCCGTCTCGGCGATCGACAGCGACCAGGCCGGGTCCAGCGTGGACGGCAGCACGTTCGGCCACAGCGAGCCGAACAGGGCCACCACCGCTCCGGCGAGCGCGACGCCCTGGAGCGCGAAGGCCTGTCCCTCCCGCCGAGAGCGCATCCGGACGATCCCGGCCAGCGCCGCGAGCACCGCGACGCCCAGCGGCGCCCAGGTCCAGGCGTGCCCCTCGGTGAGCTGGGCCCACAGCAGCAGGCCGATCACCGGCAGCAGCAGCGGGACGCCGAAGCGCAGCGCGAACAGCCGCGCCCGCTCCCGCACCTCACCAGCGGTCTTGAGCGAGAGGAACACCGCGCCGTGCAGGAAGGCGAAGCCCCACACCGCGAGCGCGCCCAGCACCGTCGCCGCCGACAGCACCACCTGGGGCCCGCCGACGCGGTCCCCGTTCGCGTCCAGCGGCAGGCCGAACACGCTGGCCGAGAGCACCAGGCCGACCATCATCGGCGCCACCCAGGAGGCGAGGACGATCACCGCGTCCCAGGTGCGCCGCCAGCGCGCGGTGTCCACCTTGCCCCGGTACTCGAAGGCGACACCGCGCCCGATGAGCATCAGCAGCAGCACGAGCAGCGGCAGGTAGGCGGTGCTGAACAGCGAGGCGTACCAGCCCGGGAAGGCGGCGAAGGTGGCGCCGCCCGCGACGATCAGCCACACCTCGTTGCCGTCCCAGACGGGACCGATCGTGTTGATCAGGACCCGGCGCTCGCGCTCGTCGCGCCCCAGGATCGGCAGCAGCATCCCCACGCCGAAGTCGAAGCCCTCCAGGAACAGGTAGCCCAGCCACAGCGCGGCGATCAGGGCGAACCAGAAGGTGGGCAGGTCCATCGCGTTCTCCATCGGTTCGGCGAGCGCCTCAGTAGGCGAACGACAGCACGTCCTCGGACTTGTCGTCCGGTGGTGGTTCGTGCGGCATCGCGGCGTCCACCCCGGCGCGGACGTAGCGCACGATCAGGAAGATCTCCACGCAGGCCAGCACGCCGTACACGGCGGTGAGCCCGATCAGCGAGGTCAGCATCTCCCCCGGCGTCACCCCGGAGGACACGGCCGAGGCGGTGTACATCCACACCCCGTCCACCCCGGACGGGTTCGGGTTGGGGGCGACGACGAAGGGCTGGCGGCCGAGCTCGGTGAAGATCCAGCCGAAGACGTTGCCCAGGAACGGGGTCGCGATGCCCGCCACCGCCAGCGGCCCCCACCAGCGGCCCTTCGGGAAGCGCCCGCCGCGGGTGAACCACAGGACGGCGACGGCGCCGAGAGCCGCGAGACCGCCGAAGCCGATCATGAACCGGAAGCCCCAGTAGGTCGCGGGGAGGTTCGGCACGTAGTCGATCGGCTGCCCGGCGAACTGCCCGAGCCGGGCGTCGTCGGGGTAGTGCGTGCCGTAGGCCTCCTGGTACTGCGGCACCAGCGCCTGCACGCCCTCGACCTCGCTGGTGAAGTCCCCGTTGGCCAGGTAGGACAGGATGTAGGGAACGGTGAAGCTCTTGACGTCCTCGCAGTTCTGCCGCCCCACGTCGCCGTAGGCGAAGATCGAGAAGCTGGCGGGCGCCTCGCTGTGGCACAGCGCCTCGGCGGAGGCCATCTTCATCGGCTGCTGCTCGAACATGAGCTTGCCCTGCACGTCACCGGAGAGCGCGAGCCCCGCGAAGGCGACCACCCCGACCCAGGCGCCGAGCCGCATCGAGCCGTGCCAGAGCTTGCGGTCCGGGTCGTCGGTCTTGCGCCGGGCGAGCTTGAAGGCGGCGATGCCGATGAGGAACGCCCCGGCGACGGCGAAGCAGCCGAAGATCGTGTGCGGGAACGCGGCGAGCACCGTGCTGTTGGTCATCACGGCCCAGATCGAGTTCAGCCGGGGCCGTCCGTCGACGACCTCGACGCCGACCGGGTGCTGCATCCAGGAGTTCGCGGCCAGGATGAAGTACGCGGAGGCGACGGTGGCCAGCGAGAAGGCCCACGCGCAGGCCAGGTGCACGCCCTTCGGCAGCCGGTCCCAGCCGAAGATCCACAGGCCGAGGAAGACGGACTCGACGAAGAACGCGACGATGCCCTCCATCGCCAGCGGGGCGCCGAACACGTCGCCGACGAAGCGGGAGTACTCGCTCCAGGCCATGCCGAACTGGAACTCCTGCACGATCCCGGTGACCACGCCCATCGCGAAGTTGATCATCATCAACTTCCCCCAGAAGCGGGTCATCCGGAGGTACCGCTCGTCGCCGGTGCGCCACCACGCGGTCTGCATCCCGGCGACCAGCAGGGACAGCCCGATCGTCAGCGGCACCATGAGGAAGTGGTAGACGGTCGTGATCCCGAACTGCCACCGGGCGATGTCGAGGAGTTCCACGCGGCCAGTCTGCCGGTGCGGACCGCCCCGGGCTCAGGGGCGCCCGTCCCGCCCGGCCGGGACCGAAGTCCCCCCTCGACCAGGACCTTCGTCCCGGACCACCGCGCGGCCGCGCACCTTTCTACCAAGCCGGTGCGCGGATCGGAACCCTCGTCGTCAGCGCGGCCCCGGGAGCATCTCGCGCTGCACCCCGAGCTCAGCGGGCGGCGCCGGGGACGGTGCCCGCTCCGCCTCGGCCACCGCGCCGATCCAGCCACCGACGACCAGCCCGGATCCCAGGACGAAGGCGATGGCGTGGCGAACCGCGGTCCTCTCGTCGCTCATGCGCGCTCCCCTCTTCGCGACGTCCCCGCCCATGATCCTGCAATCGCCTTCGGCGGGTCCGGGGCGGGGTGCTCAGCGGAGCGCGACGGCGACCGCGCGGGCGGCCTCGGCCACCAGCGGGCCGATCTCCTCGCCGTCCAGCGGCTCCAGCGACACGACGCCCACGCTGGCGCGCAGGCCCGGCACACCGCGCACCGGCGCCGCCACGCCGCAGGCGCCGGCGTGCAGCTCGCCGTTGCTGACCACCCAGCGCGGCCCGGAGGGCGGCAGGTCCACCGCGCGCCCCGCGGCCCCGCGCCGCACCGGATGACGGGTCCCCACCCGGTAGGAGACGTGGTAGGTCGTCCAGGACGGCTCGACGACGGCGACGGCCTGCGCCTCGGAACCGTCCGCCACCGTCAGGTGCACCGTCGCGCCCACCTGCTCGGCCAGCCCGCGCAGCGCGGGCAGCGCGGCGAACCGCAGTTGCGGAAGCACCCGCCCGGCCACCCACAGCACCCCGAGCCCGAGCCGCACCCGGGTTCCCTCGCGCCGCACCAGCCCGCGCGCCTGGAGGGGGCCGAGCAGCCGGTACACGGCGGCCCGGCTCACCCCGACCGTCGTGGCGAGATCGCTGATGGTGGGCGCGGCGCCGTCCGCCTCGGCGACGGCCTGGAGCAGGCTCAACCCGCGCTCCAGGGTCAGCGAGGTCTCCTTGGCCGGGGCGGCGTCGTCCCGGCCGCGCGGCCGGTGCGGCAGCGGGGCCCGAGCGGGATCGGTCGGTCGGGCCACCGGTCACCTCCAGGTCGCGGACAGCACCGTGCCCGTCACCTCGCTGAGGCCGACCACCGAACCGTCCGGTCCGGGCGCGGTTCCCCCGAGTGTGACCCGATCTCCGCCCCGGAGGAAGGTCCGCTGCCGCACCTGCCCCCGGGACTGGCAGCGGGGCGCTTCGTGCGCGCCTCCCCGGCCGCGCCGCCATACTAGAACGTGCGTTCGAGTGATCGCCGGTAGTGGGCGGGGCCGACCTCCGCCGGCACCTGTGCGAGTCGCCATGCGGCGTAGTCGCGGGCGAGGCGGGCTCTGTGGTGCAGTCCGGGGCCGGTGCGGGTGCTCGTCCAGTGCGTCCACATGCCCGCGAGGTAGACGGCGAACGCGGTCAGGTGCGCATCGTCGGCGCCCCGCAACCCCGTCAAGTGGGCGCGCGCCCACGCTTCGGCAGCGGCGGGTTCGTGCCCGGCTTCGATCAGCCGGAGCACGACGAACGCGGGGTCGACCCACGCCGCCCCCGAGCCGGGGAACGCCCAGTCGATCACCCGAGCGGGACCGTCACCGATGAGGATCTGATCCCCGTGCAAGTCGGCGTGCACGAGCCGGTCACCGTCGGCCAGCAGCGGGAATGTCGCGCACCACCGGGCCGCATCGACGAGGTCCCATCCTTCGACCAGTTCAGGCGCGTCGGCGTCGAGCCGCCCCCACCAATCGACGGCGCCGAACCGCGTCCGCAACGGCCGTGCGTCGTCGCCGGGACGAGCCCCGATCCGGTTGACCACGTCGGCCACGACCGACAGGTCAGGCGATCCGGGGCTCAGGTCGGCCGGACGGCCGGCCAGGTACTCGAACCCGACGACGAGCCAGTCCCCGAGGTCTTCGGCGAACAGCACGGCGGGTGCCAAGCCGCCGGTGAGCGTGCCGGTGGTGATCTCGTTGCGCAGGTGGCGCATCCGTGGGCTGACGCCTTCGACTCCCTTGACGAACACGCGCCCGGCGGCGGTGTCGAGCACTGCGGCGAGGTCGCTGCCGCGCCCGTTGGTGATCTCGGCAGCGGACGAGACCGGGCCGACGTGCCCCCGCACGGCCCCCCGAACCTCGTCGGGGAGTTCCTGCCAGGTGGTCACGTCGGCCCCTTCGATCACTTGCGGGTGTCGGTGTTCTCGTCGCCGTCCGTGCCCGACGCGGCGCAGTTGCCTTCCTCGTGGCAGCTACCGCACTTGTAGGCGTCGACGAGCCACAGCTCGGCGTCCACGACGTACCCGGCGCGGTGGATGGCGTCGATCGTGCCATCCCGCACGCTCGCCGGGTCTTTGGAGTGGTCCGATGCGCCGGGGGCGTCCTGGGGCACGTGGTGGATGAACCGGCCCGCGACCTGCTCGCAGAACTCGGCGTACTCGCGGGTGTGGAGGATGAACGCGTGCCAGCCGATGTCCACCGGCTTCGACGGGGCGAGGCGATTTCCGGGGAACCGGCCGCACGCACCGAGGAAGGCGAGCGCCTGGTCCATGATGCGTTCGGCGAACGCGGAATCAGTGCCTTCCTCGATGGTGATGCGGCGAACGAGTCGGGTGAACAGGTCTTCCGAGATCAGCGACCGCGCCGGGGCGCGGTCGGATGCGACGTAGGTCATGGTCTGAACCTCCGTTGAGTGATCTGGGGCTGATCGTGCCGATAACGCGGGTGGCGCCATACCTCCGTTTCGGTTCGAGGTCCGACCCACCCACCCGGTTGCGGCTCGTGGCCGCACGTCGGGACGCGGGCGGGGGTTGAGAGGACCGGTTCCGCGGCGGGGCGCGGCTCCCACCGCCGAACCGGTCGGCCGGTGCCCGTCGAGGGACCTTCGGGCGCCGGAGTTGGTTGCCTCGCCGGGAGGTCCGCGGTCCGGGGGCGCGAACGCACCGGCGAGGCGCGGACTGCCGCCGGTGCGAGCACGGCGGCAGACCGAGTCCGTCATGTCCCGGCGGATGGGGTGCGCGCCCGGGGGTGCCCGGCCGGTGCCCGCCCGTTCGGGGTGACGGGCGAACACCGGCCGAGCGGGCGGCCTGCCGCGGTCCGGGGCAGCGGCGGGCCGCGGTCTCAGCGGCGGATCACGCCGCGCGGCCGAGCGCGGAACGCGCGGTGCGCATCGGCGGGGCCGGCAGCCGCGAAAACGGGATCACGGCAAGGCCTGGCGCGTCCGGATCGCGCTCCGGCCACGGGATCGGCGGTTCCAGCTCGGGCGGCGGCTCGGCGCGGAAGGAGCGGTGTTCGCCCATCACCGCGAGCGCCGCTTCCAGCGCCGGGAACCGGACCGACTCGGGCTCGGTCGCGGTGGCCGCGACGCACGCCTGACACACCTCCCGGCCATCGAGCGGCGGCGGGCCGAACACCCGCGACATGCGCCCGACCAGCGGGTGCCCGCACGTCGTGACGATCACCGCCCCGCGAGCGCCCCGGCCGACCAGGTGCCACGTCGAACACCACTCCGAGGTCATCCACGCCAGCGCCGAACCGTCCGCGTCGCCGAGTTCGGTGGGGTCCCCCGGCGCGCTCACGAGCTCGCCGCCGACTCGACTTCGCGGCGAACCTCGGCGATCGCCGCTCCGAGCTTGCGATGCAGCTCCTCGGCCTGGGCGAGATCGAGGATCGCCGCCACCTCGGCCGGGAGCTGAAGACTGATCCCGCGCCGAATCCGCCCGAGGTGGACCAGCCGGTCCCGGAAGGCGAGATCCCGGCACGGGACGGTGTGCTGAACGGACATGGTTCCCCTTCACATCGGACCTTCGGACGGAAGTCGGTACGGGGCGAGCGGGTACCGGGCCGCGCAGATCTCGGCGCAGTCGTCGCAGTAGGAGTCCATCGGCGGACGGACCCGCCGAGCGCCCACCGGGACGGTGACCAGCTCGCCGCACAGGGCTTCAGCGACCCGTCCGGCGCCCCACTGCTCGGGCGGCTCGGTGGTCGCGTGAATCGAGTGCGAACCGTCCGGCAGGACGAACCGCACGAGCACGCTCACGGCCGCCGCTCCCGCCGCGCGTCCTCGCGGGCACCGGGCAGCCACCACAGCAGGAGCAACGGCCCGAACACGAGCGCCCACGCCAACGCACCGAGCACCACCGCAACCGTCAACACGACACCTCCGCCGAGGCGATCCGCTTCGTCTGACGCACAACGCCCGGCCACCGGGCCGGACCGGGGTTTCGCCTGCTCATGGATCGCCTCCCGAGATCGCGCAGCAGGGCACGTACGCAACCGCCGCCGTGAGTTCTGACGGGGGAGCCCACGGTGTTGCCGTTTCAGCCCTGCTGGCTCCCTCGCAGTCATGGTGCCCAAGTTTCGAGAACCATACAAGAAACACACGCGAAGCTTCTCGAAAATATCACCCTTATGGCGCAATCGGCATCGGTGGTTCGTGAAGTTCCCTGTGTATTGCGCAAGACATGCGCACTTGGTTCACTACCGGTCGATGAGGAGACCTGCCATGAAGCTCACTCACTTGGGCACCACCAGCGGGGGCGGCGGTTGCCCGGAGCTCTACGAAACCGACCGCGACACCTACGTCGTGCAAGGAAGCCGAGTGACTGATGCCGATGCGTTGGCGGCGTTGCACGCTCGCGGCCTGCCCGACCACGAGACCGCGGTCGAGATCCCGAAGGCCCTGCTGGGTTTCGCGAGGGGCTGATCATGAGCGACCTGATCTCCGGCGAGCAGTTCGACGACCTGTTCCGCACCTTCCACAGCACGGCATTTCGCCTGGAAACGCAGGGCGTCTACAACGAAACGGTCGAGCGGGAACCAATCCGCCGGTTCGTCGCCGGAGAGGCGCCGGACGACACGTGGCTAGCTCCGTGGACCGATAACGTCCGTCGCGCAACAAGCCAGGGGCGACGGTTCCAGCGCGTGCGCTTGCTCACCGAGCCGTTGACGCTCTACCTGCGGTTCGAATTGGATCTTGCCCTCCGCGCGAACCTGCCCGCAGGCGAGGAAATCCGTTGCATCACGGCCTCCAAGGCCGCGGACCTCGACCTCCCTGTCGGAACCGACTTCTGGATGTTCGATGATGCACAGGTCGGGGTGATGCGCTTCGGAGACCGCGGGATGCTCGGGCTTGAGATGATCGACGGCACCGACCACGTCGAGCAGTACCGAAGGTGGCGAGACCTGGCCTGGAGCTCCGCACAGCCCGCCGAGCAGTGGGCGCCGCTCGTGCAGTGAGGAAGAGGAGAGCGTGACCAGCTTCGAACAGCGACGACAGGACTTCGGCGAGAAGTTGCGCCGCTTCCGCGACGAAGCGGGCTTGACCGGCCGCGACCTTGCGTCCGCCCTGGGCTGGCCACACTCGAAAATCAGCAAGCTGGAAAACGGCAAGCAGACGGCCGAGGACCAAGACGTCATCGATTGGATGGATGCCCTCGGTGCGTCCGAGTCCTCGGCCCGCCAGCTGCTCGACGAACTCGCCGAGCTGCGGGTCAGCAAAGCCGCGTGGCGGGCTCAACTGCGCGCTGGCCACAAAGCCCGCCAACTTCAAAGCTTCGACAGCGAGCATGCCGCAACTCGCATCCGCAACGTCGAATTCGGCGTGGTCCCCGGACTCCTGCAAACCGCGGACTACGCCCGCGCCGTGTTCCGGACACAGGCCGAGCTCCTCCAGGTCCCGGACGACGACGCGGAAGCGTCGATCCGGGTCCGCATGCAACGTCAGCAGGTTCTATACCAGGGAAAACAGATCGAAGTCATCGTGTCGGAGCACGCCCTCCGCCACCCTGTCGCACCGACTGACGCCATGCTCGGGCAGCTTGATCGCCTCATCTCGGCCATCGACATTCCGGGACTGCGGTTCGGCGTCCTACCGGAGTTCCGCCGCTTGCCGAACATCACGATGAACGGCTTCATCATCCTTGATGATCTGGTTCAGGTGGAACACGTCTCGGCTGAGCTGACCATTGAAGACCCTGACCAGATCAGCATCTACCACCGGCTCATGGACCGGTTGTAGCCGGTCGCGGCAGAAGGCGACGAAGCCCGTGCCGCGTTGCAGCACATCGCGGAGATCTATCGCAATCAGGCGAAGGGCTGACCATGATGTTCCCATCCGGGTGGAGGAAATCAAGCCGCAGCGGGACGAACAACTGCGTCGAGGTCGGCCGTGCCTCGAACGGTGCCGCTGTCCGGGACACCAAGGACCGGGCGGCGGGCTACTTCACCGCGACGGCCGGGCAGTGGGCCAGCTTCATCGGTGCGGTCCGGGCCGGGCGCTTCGACGGCTGAACCACTCCGCGGAGAAGCCCCGGCGGAGCTGACTCCGCCGGGGCTTCCTCGTGCTCGCAGCGGCCCGTTCGCGGAGCACCGCGCTCGAAGCGACGGCTATCCGGCGCTCCGCACGGGCACCCCGAACCCGGGGTCCTCGACCCAGGTCACAACAGCCCCAACCCTTCCAGGTCGGTCACCGGGTCGGTCAGCGAGCAGGAGCCGTAGGAGGCGAACACGTCGCGCACGGCGGTCGCGGCCTCGTCGGACAGCGAGCTCGCCTCGGCGGCCAGCGCCTCGGGGTCGGAGCTCTCCAGCGCACCGCGCACGTCCCCGCCGGACAGGCAGCGCGCGGTGGCCACCAGCAGGTTGACGAAGCCGTGCTGCATGAACCCGGTCTCCGGGTCGGCGCCGCGGATCGCGGTCCGCATCCCGGCGGTGGCCTTGAACGGCACGCTCAGGGTGCTGACGGTGGCGAGGAAGTCGGCGACGACCTCGACGGGCGGCACCGCCCCGGAGGTGGGCCCGCCGGTGCGCAGCTTCGGCCAGCAGCCGTGCTCTGCGACGCGCTTGACGCCGTCGAGCCAGCCCTCGGGGCTGCGCCGGGGCTCGACGACGCGGACGACGTCCTCGGGGACGAACTCGGAGACCCGCTCCAGCCAGACGTCGTCGACGTCGGACGGCGCGGGCATCTCGACCATCCGCAGCGCGAGCAGCTCCTGGCGGCCCTCGATGATCGACAGCGCCTTGGGCACGCCGCCGAGGCCGGTGTCGCACACCAGCGACAACGGCACCGGCTCCGCCGGTTTCGACCTGGCGAGCTCGGTGATGAGCTCGGCCAGCCGGGAGGCCTGGCACAGCATCGGGCCCAGCACCCCCGAGTACTCCCCGGCCCGGGCGGCGAGGTGATCGTTGACCGCCTGGTCGACCTGCGCGCTCCCCGGTGGGAACAGCGCCGCGTCATCGACCAGTCGGGCGAACAGGGGCGGGATGCCGCGCGGACCCGGCGCGCGAAGCTCAACAGCGCTTGACACGGCGCACACGCTAATGCCGCGCCGTTCGGTGAACAAAGGTGGCCGATACGCGGACGGTCGGCGGCGTTGCGCTACCGTCGTTCGGCCGGTCATCACCGCAGGTGGCGCGCTCTCCGCTCGCGTCGGACGGCCGGACGCGAGGTCGCGACCGCCGGTCGCAGGCACCGGGGGCGACCAGGCGGACCGGATCGACCTCAGCCGCCGCGCCCGCACCGGGGCCGGCCGCGACCGAGCGGACGGCGGGAATCCACGACGCGGGCCCGGGATTCACCCGGCGGGCTCCGCCGATCGGGTCGATCAGCTGGTAAGACGGACGGCGGCTTTCCCCTGCGGACCCGCTGGGTTAGGCTTGCCTAAGTTGGAGGTGAGCGGTGCGCGAGAGGACGACACGTCGCCCGGCCAAGCCGACCCCGGCGGAGCGGGCCAGGACCATTGTTCGACGAGGTGGCAGAGCGGCGTTGACGCCGTCCGGGGAGAGCTCCGCCCGGATCGCCCCGCTGCTGCACCACGTGCATCCCGACGGCACCGCGACGGTGCTGCTCGGTGACGATCACCCGCTGGTGGCGACCGCGTGGCAGTCGCCGCGCGGCGAGATCGCCGCCGTGCTGGAGGTCGCCGATCCCACGCCCGTGCGGCTGCGCGAGTCGGTGCGCGGGCTGCTGTGGCTCACCGGCCAGATCCGGGTGCTCACCGGTGAGCGGGCCCGCGACGAGGTGCTCGCCGTCGCCGAGCAGCGACCGGACAGCAGGCTGCTCGACGCCGGGCACGGCGCCTCGGTGCTCAAGCTGGAGCCCGCCTCGCTGGTCCTGGCGGACGGGGAGGGGACCTGCCCGGTGCCCGGGGCCGAGTTCACCGCCGCCGAGCCGGACCCGTTCTGCCTGCTGGAGGACGGCTGGCTGCGGCACCTGGAGAGCGCGCACCGCGACGTGGTCGGAATGCTCGCCCGGCACCTGCCGGACGAGCTGCGCGGCGGGCACATCCGCCCGCTCGGCCTGGACCGGTTCGGCCTGCGGCTGCGGGTGGAATCGGCCGACGGCGACCACGACGTGCGGCTGGCGTTCTCCGCCCCGGTGGAGACCGCGGAGTCGCTGGGGCTGGAGCTGCGCCGCCTGGTCGGCTGCCCCTTCCTCGCCGGCCAGCGCTCGGCCTGACCCCCGCGCCGCCGGTGCGGGCCGGAGCGCCGCGTCCTCGTCGGCGCCGGGCGGTGATCACGCTGCGGGTACCGTGCGGCGGGTGAGCACTGCGCGCGCGTGGCTGAGCCCGCCCCGGCCCGAGGAGCCCGCCCCGCTGGCGGATCCGGGGCAGCGGCGGGCGATCGTCATCGAGCTCGTCGTCGTGTTCGCGGTGACACTCGGGATGTCCGGCCTGCAGAGCCTGCTCTCGCTGCTGGACGCGCTGACCCAGGCGCAGCCGCTGGCGGACCAGTCCGTCGCGATCAACGCACCGCAGGCCGAGTCGGGCCTGCTGGACCTGCTGCGCCAGCTCGCGGGCGTGCTGCGGTTGTTCGCCTGGGGTGCGCTGGGCCTGTACCTGCTGTGGCGCGGCGGGATCGAGCTGGCCCGGATCGGCGCGGACCGCTCGCGGCCGTGGCGGGACCTCGCGGGTGGCGCCGGGCTGGCGGCGCTGATCGGCGTCCCGGGTCTCGGCCTGTACCTGACCGCGCACGCGCTCGGGCTCAGCCTCACCGTGCAGCCGTCCACTTTGGACGACGTGTGGTGGCGGGCGCCGGTTCTGGTGCTCTCGGCGTTCGGGAACTCCTTCGCCGAGGAGGTCCTCGTCGTGGCGTACCTGCTGACCCGGTTGCGGCAGCTCGGCCTCGCGGAGAACCGGTCGCTGTGGATCTCGGCGGTGCTGCGAGGCAGCTACCACCTCTACCAGGGCTTCGGCGGCTTCGTCGGCAACGTGGTCATGGGCCTGGTCTTCGGGCGGGTGTGGCAGCGGACGAACCGGCTGTGGCCGCTGGTGGCCGGGCACGCGCTGATCGACGTGGTGGCGTTCGTCGGCTACGCCGCGCTGCGCGGCCGGGTCGGCTGGCTGCCCTGAGCCGGTCCCCGGAGCAGCGGCGGAACCGGCCCGCCCGATCCGACTCGACGGCCGCGCGCAACGATCGGGTGGCCGCGCCTCGATCTCGCGCAACGATCCATGTTTTCGAGCCGCGATCAGCGCTCTTTTCGTTCGCCACCACTAGAGTTCGTGAGCGTGACTGAACACGGCTCCCGGAACGCCCCGCACGTGCGCAACGAGGTCGGCCCGCTGCGCACGGTGCTGCTGCACCGGCCCGGCACCGAGCTGAAGCGACTCACTCCGCGCAACAGCGATCAGCTGCTGTTCGACGCGATCCCCTGGGTGGATCGGGCGCAGGACGAGCACGACGCCTTCGCCGAGGTGCTGCGCTCGCGCGGCATCGAGGTGGTGCTGCTGCGCGAGCTGCTGGTGCAGACGCTGGCCGATCCGCGGGCCCGGGCGGCGGCCGTGCTCAGCGCCGTGGACGAGCGGGAGTTCGGCACCGACATCGCCGACGTGCTCCGCTCCCACCTGTCCGCGGTGGATGACGCGGCGCTGGCGGAGGCGCTCATCGCGGGCATGACCTTCGAGGAGCTGCCCGCCTCCGAGGGCGATTCGCTGGTGCGCCGGATGCACCTGCCGCACGACTTCGCGCTGGCCCCGCTGCCGAACCTGCTGTTCACCCGGGACTCCTCGGTGTGGGTGGGAGACCGCGTCGCGGTGGCCTCGCTCGCGATGCCCGCGCGCCGCCGCGAGTCCGCGATCACCGACCTGATCTACGCCTACCACCCGCGCTTCTCGCACTCCGCGCGCGCGTACGGGGCGCACTCCGCCCCGGTGGAGGGCGGCGACGTGCTGCTGCTGGCACCCGGCGTCGTCGCGATCGGCGTCGGCGAGCGCACCACCCCGGCGGGCGCGGAGTCCTTCGCCCGCTCGATGTTCGCCGACGACCTCGCGCACACCGTGCTGGCGGTGCCGATCACCCAGCAGCGCGCCTCGATGCACCTGGACACGGTGTGCACGATGGTCGCCGAGGACGCCGTGGTGATGTACCCGGCGATCCAGCACTCGCTCACCGCGTTCTCGGTGCGCCCCAAGGACGGCGGCGTGGACGTCTCCGGCCCCGCGCCGTTCCTGGAGGCCGCCGCGCACGCGATGGGCATCGACCACCTCCGCGTCATCGACACCGGGCTGGACCCGGTGACGGCGGAGCGCGAGCAGTGGGAGGACGGCAACAACACGCTCGCCCTGGCCCCCGGCGTCGTCGTCGCCTACGAGCGCAACGTGGAGACGAACTCCCGGCTGGAGGCGGCGGGCGTCGAGGTCGTCCGCATCAGCGGCTCCGAGCTCGGCACCGGCCGGGGCGGCCCCCGCTGCATGTCCTGCCCCATCGTCCGCGAGGCGCCCTAGCGCTACCGCCGAGCCCGCCGCCGGTCCACCAGCTCCCGGGCGCGGCGACCGCCCGCTCCAGTCAGTCCACATCGGACTGTCCGGCGAGCGATGCCGAGGCGCCGCGCAGCGCCTCGCGCTGCTCGCCCGCACGGTGGCCGGTCGAGCCGGAAGGCGCGCCGCTCACCACCCATCGGCAGCCAACGCACGACGAGGCCGCATCCACCACCGAGCACGACGCTCCCCTCTCCCCGGAACGCGGCGACCCCGGCCCGGCCGGGTACCTCGCGCGACCTCGCTCGGGTGCGGGTAGCGGACCATCGCTGCCGCGCCCGGGAGAGGAGCGGGATCTGCGAGGGTGGAGCGGTGGGATCTGGGAGCGGAGAACCGGCGGTCAGCGGATTCGGGTTGCGGATCGAACACGTCGCGGTGGGCCGGGGCAGCGCGCCCGCACTGGTGATCCTCGTCGACGGGGAGGACCTGTTCGGCGAGACGCTGCGACTCAGGGGGGTCGGGCGCGATCCGGACCTGCTGCTCGGCAGGACCGGCGCGCTGCTGCCCACCGAGCCGCCGGAGCAGCCGCGCACCGCGCTGCTGCGGCGGTGCTCCTGCGGCATCGAGGGCTGCGGGTTCGCCAGTGCCCGGATCGAACGGGACCGGCAGGCCTGGGACCACATCGTCTGGACCGAATTCACGCTGCACTGCATCGGCGACGCGGAACCACCCGGAGAAATCCGCTTCCGCACCGCGGACTACGTCGCGGAAATCGTGCTCCGCCACGCCGACCGTTCCTGGGAATCCACTGCTCGACGCATCACCCGGGAAGTCGGCGCGGCGCTCGACGCCGATCCCGGCATTCTCGGCAGGTGGGGCTGCGGGCTGCTCCGGGCGCAGCCGGACGAACGCAACGACGCGACGTCACTGCTGATCACAGACGGCTCGGCCGACTACCGGTGCGTGTTCGACAGGGCGCACGGCACCGCGGCGATCGTCGACCTGCTGCGGTCGTCCGACCCTCGTCGCAGCGCCCGGCACACCTTCCCCAGAACCAGTTGAGTCCGCTTAGGATTGCCTGGCCGAAATGAGGCAAGGGAAAGTTAAGTCAGGTTCCGCGAACATTTCCAAGGGTTACCTGATTAATTGCGAGGTGTCAATTGGAGCGTAGTATTCGCGTCATGACGAACACCGCCAAGCAGATCCAGCCCCGCGAATCCCGTTTCCACCAGCTCCTGCAGGACCAGGTGCGCAACGAGCTCACCGCCTCGCAGCAGTACCTCGCGGTCGCGGTGTGGTTCGACAACGAGGACCTGCCGCGGCTGGCCGCGCACTTCTACCGCCAGTCGCTCGAAGAGCGCAACCACGCCATGATGATCGTCCAGTACATGCTGGACAACGACGTCAAGGTCACCATCCCCTCCATCGAAGGGGTCCGCAACGACTTCACCGAGACCCGCGAGCTCGTCGCCCTCGCCCTGGAGCAGGAGCGCGAGGTCACGCAGGAGATCGTGACGCTGGCGAAGGCCGCCCGCGACGAGGACGACTACGTCGGCGAGCAGTTCCTCCAGTGGTTCCTCAGGGAGCAGGTCGAGGAGGTCTCGCAGATGTCGACGCTGCTGGCCGTCGTGGACCGATCCAACGGCAACCTGTTCGACGTCGAGAACTTCCTCGCCCGCGAGAACGTCAGCGAGGAGGGCGCCGACCCCACCGCTCCCCCGGCGGCGGGCGGCGCGCTCTGACGCTCCCGCGCGCACCGCACGGCCCCGGCGCTCCCCGCGAGCACCGGGACCGCCGCACGCCGTCCCAGGTCCCGCAGCGGCTCAGCCCGGCGGCTCGGAGGGCGGATCGGAGGGCGGATCGCTCGGCTCCTCCTGCTTCGTCGAGCTCGGCGCCGAGCTCGACGTCGGGGGCACCGAGGACGTCGGATCCGGTTCGGGGATCGACTCGCGCAGGATCGACAGCCGCTCGGTGCTGGGATCGGGCTCCGGCCACCCCGCCGGGCTCCGCTCCGGCTCCCGGCCGGCGCTGCGGGGCGGCTCGGGCGGGATGACCGCGGACGTGGCGCGCGGGGGCACCGGGTCCTGCGGGCTGGGCTCCGAGGTGCGCACCACCGGCGGGTTCGCCGGGCGCACCGGATCGTCCGTCGCGGGGCGCGCGACCAGCACCGTCCCCCCGGCCACGAGCGCCGTCACCGCCAGCGCCCCGCCGACCGCGGCCATCGTCGTCTGCCGCCTGCGGCGGCGCCGCGCGACCGCGACCAGCGACCACTCGGCGCCCGTGCGCGGCCGCACGTCCAACCGGTCATCGGCGAACATCCGCCGCAGTTCGTCGTCGAGGTCGCCCATCACACCCCACCGCTCTCGAACACCGGGCCGAGCCGGCGGCGCAGCGACGCCAGCGCCTTGCTGGCCTGGCTCTTCACCGTGCCCGCGCTGACCGCGAGCGTCGCGGCGATCTCCGCCTCCGACAACCCCTCGTAGTAGCGCAGCACGAGCACCGCGCGCTGGCGCGGCGGCAGGCCGCGCAACGCCTGCCACAGCGGCTCGTTCTCCAGCCGGTCCCGGTCCTGCTCCGCCGGGACGTCCGGGAACTCCGCCAGCAGCGTCTCGCGGCGCAACCGCCGCCAGCGGCTCACGTGCGCGTTCGCCATCGACTTGCGCACGTAGGCGCGCGGGTCCTCGCACTGCTGGCTGAGCTTCGCCCAGCGCGCTCCGACCCTCTCCAGCACCGTCTGCACGAGATCCGCCGCGTCGTGCGGGTTCCCGGTCAGCGCGTGGCCGTAGCGCAGCAGATCGGGCAGGGCCACGCGCACGAACTCCGCGAAATCGTCCTCGGTCGCCATGTCCCCCTGACGTGCCCGGCGCGACCGGCCCGCCGTCGGCTCCGCAGCGGAGCGCACGGCAGGTACCTGTGCGGTCACGCCGCCTCCCCTCCACGACCCGTTTCGCGGAAGACGCCGCTGCGGGGAGGCGGGTTCACCGGGCCGGGAGAAGCTCACACGAACGGACTAGTGCCTCGTGAAGAAGCGTTGGCGTTGTCCTCGTGTCGGGTGGACATCCGGCCGGTGATCGCGAGGCTGGCCGTGGAAGTGAGGCTGGTGGCGCGTCAGCCGGAGGTGTTCGCGCGGCCGTTGGAGCCGGAGCCCCGCGGCTGGTCAAGATCACCAGGTCGACCCGGGATCGGGTGCGGCTGCGGCGGTCCGGGATCGCGCTGGCCTCGGCGCGGAGCCGGTCCGCGGGAGAGATCGCGGTGATGTTCGCGGCGACCGAAGGCCATGCGCGGGAGGTGAACCCCGCGCTCAACGACTCCGGATTCACGGCACCGTCCCCAAATGGGAAGGCGGCCGACCACCACTGCCACCCCAAACGCTACTTCGCGGTCAACTCCAAGATCCGCCGCCCGGATTACCTACCCAACGTTGCTTGATACGGCACTAGTACTGCGACGGCACTCAACCGAGTGGGCAGCTGCGGCGTTTGCAGTAACTGAGGCGGGCTTGGTGTCTCCGCTCCCGTCGTCCTCGCGCGACGGCCGTTTCACGTATGAGGCCACGGTCGGCGCCGGATCCGGAATGCTCTCGCACCTGACATCCCGGCCGACGGCGGTCGAGGGAGGTGAGCCACGCGCGGGTCGGCACCGGTGGGCGTCCGAGTCAGAGGTCGCCGAGGAGCGCCTCGATGACCTCCATGAGCTGTTCCCGCAGTTGATCGGTGGGCATGTCCTGGTAATGGTCGGAGAGCATGACCAGCGGCCCGAAAATCGCACCCAGAGTGCTGCCGAGCCGGACCCTCACCCGCGGTTCGAGCTGCGGATCGGCGAAGAGCACGGACAGCTTGGTGTTTTGCTGTGCCATCCGGGCCCCGATGTCGGCGTCGTTGGCGAACAGCGCGTGGAAGACGTCCTCGTTGCGTTCGAGAACGACGAGCATCTGCCGGTGCCGCAGAACGACGTCGATGATCTGGGGCAGGGCCCGCTGCCAGGCGCCCGGGTCGGTGCCGGCCACCACCAGCCGGTCGGACGCCTCGGTGAGCACGTCCAAGGCCCGGCCGACGACGGTGCGGGCGATGTCGTCTTTGGCGTGGAAGTGGTGGTACACCGCCGCCTTGCTGACGCCGAGCCGCTCGGCGATGTGCCGCAGCGATGTCCCCTGGTAACCCTGCCGGGCGAACAGGTCGAGAGCAACATCGACGATGCGCTCTCGCATCGGCTTGGGGATGGGGTTGTCGGCGGTCACGGCGACAGGGTATAACTTGCCGATCGACAAGTTGGAGCTTGCCGATCGACAGGTTCCCTTCTTGGTCGCGATACGGAAAGGTGGATCGTGAAGAGTCGTTTGCTCGACCGACTGATGGTGGCCGCCCAGATCGATGCGGTTGAGTCGTTGGGGCCGCGGTTGCGGTTGGTCACGCTGTCCGGGCCCGATCTGACCGGACTCGACTGGCAGCCCGGCCAGCACGTACGGGTGCAGGTTGCCGCCGGGCCGGCCGCCGTCGACTGGCTGCTGGGCATGCTGCGCACCTACACGGTGTGGAGCTACCACGACCAGACCATGCAGCTCGTCGTCTTCGACCACGGAGACGGGCCCGGTGCCCGCTGGGCGCGGACCACCCGTCCGGGCGACGAGCTGCTGATGATGAAACCGCAGGGCAGCTTCGTCACCGGGCCTGCTCCGTACCACCTCTTCGCCGGGGAAGAGACCGCCCAGGCCGCCTTCGGCCCGATGCTGCGGGCTCTGCAGGCCGACACCCGGGCCTTCGGTGCACTCGAGGTCGACTCGCCCGAAGAGCGATTGGACATGGGGCGAGACGCGAACCTGGAGTGGAGCTATCGCCGAGGGCGCTCCGCTGCCTCCTCCGAGACCCTGGTCGAGGCCGTCCGCAGGCTCGAGCTGCCCGCCGAGCCGGGCCGGGCATATCTGGCCGGGGAGGCCCGGACGATCCAGCTGATCCGCCGCCACCTGGTCGAGGAGCGGAACTGGCCGCGCCGCAACGTGCTCACGAAGCCGTTCTGGACTCCGGGCCGCAAGGGCATGGACTAACCGTCGTCGGCGCCGGCATTGACGGGAATCGCACCAGCAAGAAGACAATTCGTGCGCATAGTTTCATAACCACTATTCATATTCCGCAGGGAGACTGCCGTGTCCGAATTCGAGTCCGCCGTAACAGCGTTCCTCCTCATCAAGACCAACCGCGCCTGGTTGGACCTATCCGTGCCGGAGCGTGTCGCCGCCTTCCAGGAAAACGTTCTGCCCACCATCGAGGACAAGGCCGAGGACGTACGCTGGCGCTACTACGACACCGAGTTCTACTCGGCCCGCGTGACCGACATCTGGGTCTGGGAGGCACGTGATCACGACACTTTCCAGTTGGTGATCGAGGCGTTGCGCGAGACGCCGTTCTGGGACCACTACTTCGAGATCGTCGAAATCATCGTGGGCGTGGAGAACGCGGTCACCAAGAACTACGGCACCGAAATCCTGGCGGCCGCCAACGCTTGAGCCCGCGAACATCCACAACTCGGCCGCGCTCAAACCGCTGGTGCTGCGCGTCGCGGATGCCACCGGCCCAGTACTGCAACGCCAGTCACGTGAGTGGGTAGCCGCGGCGTTTGCAATGGCTGAGGCGGGCTTGTTGTTGTCGGCGGCGGAAGGATGACCAGGACCAGATATGGTCGGCGGCGTCGGTGACACGCAAGACCAGCCTGCTCAGCGCCGCCGGATCTCCGGTACGTGAATGCGATCACGCCTGGTTCGCCGACACCGATTCCCCTTTCACGGCCAGGGATCGTGAGACGGCGAGCCAGGCGTGAGCCAGCATCGACAGCGTGATGGCCCGTGCGCGCCGACACCGACCGACAGCCGTCGCCACGAGCCGCGCGAACACCTCCGGCTGACGCGCCACCAGCCTCACTTCCACGGCCAGCCTCGCGATCACCGGCCGGATGTCCACGCGACACGAGGACAACGCCAACGCTTCTTCACGAGGCGCTAGCCGGAGCGGATGCCGATGCTCATCCCGGGACGACGGCCGTGGACCGTCAGGTACGACAACCCCTCGGCGCCGGCGACGAGGTCGCGGCTCGACCCGCGCGGGAGCCAGACGAGCGCGCCAGCCGCGACCGGCCCGCCCGCCACCTCACCCCCGCCGGAGAGCACCAGCAGCAGCACGTCGAGGTCCGGCTCGGCGTGCCTGCCCACGCCCTCGTGCGGCGGCAGGTGCACCACGTTCGCGTCCAGCTGCCTGCCCGGTTCCGCGAGCTTCCAGCGCACCCCCGCCAGGTCGAGCTCCGCGAGCGCCCGCACGTCGGCGAGCACCCGCGGCTCGGGCTCCCCCACGCTCAGCGCAGCGTGATCTGGCGCCCGCGCAGCCCGTCGCGGGAACGGCGCTCGGTCGCGTCGAGCGGCTGGTCCGCCAGCGAGGCCAGCGCCTCCTGGAGCCTGCGGCCCAGCGCGGCGGCCGGCTCGTCCCACTCGCGGGGGTGCTTGTCGCGGTCCAGGTCCCACACCGGGACCAGCACGCCGTGGGCGCGGAAGGACCCGGCGAACCGGCTGTCCTCGTCCAGCGCGAGCTCCCCGCGCGCCGAGAGGCGGGCCAGCGCGGCCAGCAGCTCCTCCTCCGGCTCCGGGCGCACCCAGCGCAGGTGCGCCTTCTCGCCCGGGTCCACCCAGTACGCGGAGCGCGCGCCCTCGGCGGTGAGCCGCTGCGTCGGCATGATCGCGGCGTTGGCCCGCTCCAGGGACAGCGCGACCTCACCGGAGGGCTCGGTGCCCTCGGGCAGCCACCACGAGAAGTCCTCGTGCAGGGTCACGTCGAGCTCGGCCTCCGGGTCGAGCAGGTCCTGCAACCGGGTCGGCACCCCGTCCTGCGCGGGCTCCGGACCCACCACCGGCAGCGACTGCCCCGGCTCCGCCTGCAGCACCCACTCGATCGCGCGGGCCAGGTCGCGGCTCAGATCACCCGAGCGCGTCTGCACCTGGAGGCCGACGAAGGCCTTGCCGTCGGCGCGGCGCACCGCCGCGGCCGCCAGCGGCAGCACCGAGGCGATGAGGACCTCGGATCCGTCGCGCAGCGGCAGCGGCGCCGTGGCCGAGGGCACGAACTCGCGCAGCGCGATCAGGTCGCCCTCCGCCGCGAGCCCTTCGAACGGCCTGGTCACGATCACGTCACCGGCTCCACCCGCCTTGCCGTGGCAGGCCTTGTAGCGCTTGCCGGAACCGCACGGGCACGGCTGCCTCCGGCCGACGGCGCCCTCGGCGGGCTGGGACGGGGTGGCCGTTCGCTTCGACACTCGAAGCCTCCTCGCTGGGTGTGACTGGACCCACCGACGCTATCGAGCCGCCGGGGCGCGCGACGTCCCGGGTCAGCAGGCCACCAGCCGCTCCCGCGTCGCGCCCGGCCGGTTCGTCGCCACGAAGCGCACCCCGGCTCGGCGGCACAGCTCCACGTCCTCCGGCTCGTCCACCGTCCAGCAGTAGGTGTCCCGGCCGCGATCGGCCATCCGGGCCGCCAGCTCCGGTTCCCGGCGCAGCAGCCGGACGCTCGGGCCCGCCAGGTCCGCCCAGCCGGGCAGCTCACCGGATCGCGCGGCGCGGGAGAGGCGGTCGAACAGCAGCACCGTCGGCACCCGGGGCGCGCTCGCGCGGAACCGGCGCACCGCCGCCGAGGAGAACGACATCATCACCACCGGCGACTCCTCCTTCGCCGCGGGCGCGGAAACGCCGTGCCGGGCGAGCGCGGCGGTCAGCTTCGCCTCGACCAGGCCGCCGTAGCGAACCGGGTGCTTCGTCTCGGCGAACAGCCGGACCGGCCTCGGCTGCGCCCGCACCAGGCCCAGCAGCGCGTCGAAGGTGAGGATGCGGCGCTGCGACTCGTCCCGCACCGGGCTCACCCCCGGCTCGAACACCAGCTCGTCGGCGGAGTCCGGCAGGTCGTGGTGCCAGTGCGCGAAGTCGAAGCGGGACAACGCCGCCAAGGTCAGCTCGCTCACCACGCCGCGCCCGGTGGAGGTGCGCTCCACCCGCCGGTCGTGCACGCACACCAGGTGCCCGTCGCGGGTGACCCGCACATCGCACTCCAGCGCCTCGGCACCCTGGTCCAGCGCCACCTGGTAGGCGGCGAGGGTGTGCTCGGCGCGTTCCGCGGACGCACCCCGGTGCGCCACCACCTCCGGTTGCCCCACGCCCCGCATCATCCAGGTCACCCCGGAACGGCTCCAGCCGGGGAGCGTCAGCGGGGGGCCGTGGCCGGGCGATCGGGGCGGCCGGGCTCGGGGGCACCGCGCACGCCGAGCACCTGGTGCCGGGGCAGCAGCGTCGGATCCAACGGCACGATGAGGTTCGTCACCGCGTTGACCACGCGCATCGCGAGCACCGCGCACACCGCGGCCGCCACGTCCGCCCAGAAGTGCAGCACCACGCCGTCGGCCATCGCCTGCACGCCCGCGCGGAAGCCCCACCCGAACGTCGCCCACCCGAGCAGCAGGCTCACCGCCCAGGCGATCCACCAGGCGCCGACCAGCCGCGACGGTCGCGGCCGGGCGGCCGGGTCGCGGTCCCCGGCGGACGCCAGCACGGCGTGCTCCAGCTCCGCGACCACCGTCCCCGGCACGACCAGGTTCGGACCCGGCACCAGCACGCCCGCGACGACCTGCCACTCCGGGCGGCGCGGCAGCACGCCCAGCTGCTCGGCCGAGGCCCGGCGCGCCCACAGCAGCCAGAGCACCGAGAGCACCCCGGCCCCGGCGGCGAGCAGCCAGCTCAGCACGCCCGCCGTCACCACCAGGGTGTCCGACAGGTCCAGCGCGACCTTGGAGAGCGCGGACCCGCGGCTCATCAGCAGCAGCGCGTAGCGCCAGGCCTCGGCGATCGCGGCCACCCCGGACACGGCGGCCGTCAGCCACAGCGCCGACCAGGCCGTCCCCGAGTACCAGGCCACCCGCTGCACCGGGTCGACCCGAGGCCGGGTCGGCAGCGCCAGCGGCCAGCGCCAGCCCAGCAGCGGGAAGCCCCACCTCGGCACGACCGGGTAGGACGGCGGGCCGGTGTAGCGCTTCTCCGGCTCGCGTCGGCGGCGCGGGCGCAGCCCTCCCGGCGGAGCGGCCACCCACTCCACCCGCAGGGTCGGCTGCGGTGCGCCGGGCTCCGGCGGCGGCCTCACAGCACGTACGCCTCGGCGTCCGGCTCGTCGGAGACCACCGGGCGGCCGATCGCCGCCCAGCCGTTCATGCCGCGCTCCACGTTCACCGCGTCCCAGCCGTGGGCGTTGAGGTACGCGGTGACCCGCGCCGAACGGCCGCCGGAGCGGCACACGACGTAGATCTGGTCGGCCTCGGGCAGCTCGTCGAGCCGCTGCGGGACCTCGTTCATCGGGATGTGCCGGGCGCCGGGAGCGTGGCCGGCGGCCCACTCGTCGGCCTCGCGGACGTCGAGCAGCGCGGCGGCGGCCGTCGGCAGTTCGGCGGGCAGCTCCTCGGGCTGCACCCCGGGCACTTGCATCGGTGTGGTCACGCCCCGATGCTGCCACGCCGACCGTGGGTCCGGCGTGAGGTACCCGCCCGCGAGGGCGATCGGCCCTCGGCGCCCCGGCCGACCGGCACCGCCGCGCGCTCAGCGGCCCCCCTCGCGGGACACCGGCGCCGTCGGGCATCGGTGTCGCGAGGAGGGCCGCTGGGGCTCATCCGTCCGGCCCCGCGCGGGGCGGTGCGCGTCAGTGCTCGGCGGCGGAGCGTTCGGCGCCCGCTCCGGTCAGGGAGCGCACCTCCATCTCGGCGTACTTCGCGGCGTTGTGCGGCTCCTTGCTGACCACCGTGCCGAGGTAGCCGAGCAGGAACGACACCGGGATCGAGACCAGGCCCGGGTTCTTCAGCGGGAACCAGGCGAAGTCCAGCGCGGGGAACATCGCGTCCTCGTTGCCGCTCACCGCGGGTGAGAACACGATCAGCAGGACCGTCACCGCGAGCCCGCCGTAGATGCTCCACAGCGCGCCGGTGGTGTTGAACCGCTTCCAGAACAGCGAGTACAGCAGCGTCGGCAGGTTCGCCGAGGCCGCGACCGCGAACGCGAGCGCCACCAGGAACGCCACGTTCTGCCCGTTCGCCGCGATGCCGCCCAGGATCGACACGACGCCGATCACCACGGCGGTGATCCGCGCGACGCGCACCTCCTGCCGCTTGTCGTCGACCTTCCCCTTCTTGATCACGTTCGCGTAGATGTCGTGCGCGAACGAGGCCGACGCCGTGATCGTCAGCCCGGCGACCACCGCGAGGATGGTGGCGAAGGCGACCGCCGAGATGAACCCGAGCAGCAGCGGTCCGCCCAGCTGCAACGCCAGCAGCGGCGCCGCCGAGTTCACCCCGCCCGGCGCGTCCTTGATCGCGTCCGGCCCGACCATCGCACCCGCGCCGTACCCGAGCACCAGCGTGAACAGGTAGAACAGGCCGATCAACCAGATGGCCCAGACGACCGAGCGGCGCGCCTCCTTCGCCGTGGGCACCGTGTAGAAGCGCATCAGCACGTGCGGCAATCCGGCGGTGCCCAGCACCAGCGCGATGCCCAGCGAGACGAAGTCGAGCTTGCTCGCCTCGGTCTTCCCGTACTGCGCGCCCGGGTTGAGCAGCGCCTCGCCGCCGTCCCCGGCCCGCTCCACGGCCGCGCCGAGCAGCCCGGACAGGTTGAAGCCGTAGGTGGCCAGCACCCAGATCGTCATCACGAAGGCACCGGCGATGAGCAGCGCCGCCTTGATGATCTGCACCCAGGTGGTGCCCTTCATCCCGCCGATCAGCACGTACAGGATCATCAGCGCGCCGACCACCGCGATCACGATCGCCTGCTGGCCCTTGCTCTCGATGCCCAGCAGCAGCGCGATGAGCCCGCCGGCCCCGGCCATCTGCGCGAGCAGGTAGAAGAACGACACGGCCAGCGTGGACAGCGAGGCGGCGGTGCGCACCGGCCGCTCCCGCATCCGGAAGCTGAGCACGTCGGCCATCGTGTAGCGGCCGGTGTTGCGCAGCAGCTCCGCGACCAGCAGCAGCGCCACCAGCCACGCGACCAGGAAGCCGACGGAGTAGAGGAACCCGTCGTAGCCGTAGACCGCGATCGCCCCGGCGATGCCGAGGAAGGAGGCGGCCGAGAGGTAGTCGCCCGCGATCGCGATGCCGTTCTGCGGTCCGGTGAACGCGCGGCCCGCCGCGTAGTAGTCCGCGGCGGTGCGGGTGTTCCGGCTGGCCCGGACCACGACCACCATCGTGATCAGCACGAACACCGCGAAGATCCCGATGTTGAGCCAGCGGTTCGCCGCGGTGTCGGTGTCCTGCGCGAGGAGTTCTGCGGTCATCGCTGCTCCCCTTCCAGGCGCTCGCGGATCTGCTCGGCGACCGGGTCCAGGTTCCGGTTCGCGTACCGGACGTAGAGGGTCGTGATGAGGAAGGTGGAGACGAACTGGAGCAGGCCCAGCACCAGGCCCACGTTGATGTTGCCGACCAGCTTGATGCTCATGAATCCGTGCGCGTAGTCGGCGAGCAGGACGTAGATCAGGTACCAGACGAGGAACACCGCCGATACCGGGAACACGAAGTTCCGCAGCCGTCGCCGGAGCGCGGCGAACTCGGGGCTGCGCTGGGCTTCCGCCCAGGTTTCGGCGTCGATGCCGGGACTGGGATCGCTCTGGCCCGTGGCGCTCACGGTTTCCTCCTGAGTCGGGCGAGGCCGCACTCACCGGCGCCGTGTGACCTCTGTCTCCTATCGACGCGCGAACGCTACGTAATTCACCCGCATCCGGGAAGGCCCCGAAAGGGGATTGATATCAATCCGCTGGGTGGTCAGCGAGGCCCAAAACGGACAATATTGCCACATATAGTGACATGAGTCACCTAGGTCACTCATTCGGCCCAAAGCCACGTCCGCGCAGGTCAACGGATCGTCCGCGAGCGCCGGGCGAGCGGGCGCGGCATCGCACCACCGACGATCACCGGCGGTGACGCCCCCCGGAGTCCTTCGGCACCGGACGCCGGGGGCGGCGGTCGTCCTGGAAGCCGAGCCGGTCCGGGGCGTGCATCCGCAGCATCAGCCGCGAGACCCCCTCCGGCAACCGCTGCTTCGTGCCCAGGCTGACCAGGACCATCACCAGGAACGCCAGCGGCACGCTCAGCAGCGCGGGCTGGCGCACCAACTCCCCGGCCAGTCCCGCCAGGTGCGGCCGCAGCGCGCCCGCCACCGCCGCCAGCAGCACCGCCCCTCCCCCGGACAGCAGCCCCGCCACCGCCCCGTTCGCCGTCAACCGACGCCACCACACGCCCAGCACCAGCAGCGGGCAGAACGTCGACGCCGCCATCGCGAACGCCAGCCCCACGCTGCGGGCCAGGTCCTGCTCCGCCACCAGCAGCGCCAGCCCCGCCGGCACCACCGCCGCCACCACCAGCAGTCCCCGCTGGTGCCAGGCCTTCAGCCGCTGGACGTTCGAGGACACCGCTCCGGCGACGCTCGCCACCAGCCCGGACGAGGTCGACGCGAACGCGGCGAACGCGCCCGCCGCCGTCAGCGCGGCCAGCAGCGCGCCCGGCCAGCCCGCCAGCATCGCGCCCGGCAGCAGCAGCACCGCCGCGTCCGTCTGGCCCGTGACCAGCAGCTTCGGCACGAACAACCGGGACAGCAGGCCGAGCACCGTCGGGAACAGGTAGAAGGTGCCCAGCAGCACCACCACGAACAGCGCCGTGCGGCGGGCCCCGTGCCCGCTGGGGTTGGTGTAGAAGCGGACCAGCACGTGCGGCAGGCCCATCGTGCCCAGGAAGGTCGCGACGATCAGCGAGTAGGTGCTCACCAGCTCCCCCGGATCACCGGTTCCCGGGTGCGTCCACGACCCGTTGTCCGCCTCCGCGCCGAGCACCACCGGCACCGCGGCGCCCGCCCGGAAAGCCAGCACGCTGCCCGCGTCCACGTCGTACTCGCCGGGCTGCACCCAGACCACGGCCCGGCCGTCCGGTTGCAGCGGGCCGCCCGGGACCTCCCGCTCGGCGGTGACCTCCAGCCGCGTCGGCTCGGAGACCCGCAGGACCACCGGAGTCCCCACGTCCACCGCGGTCGGCCGCTCGAAGACGGGGCCCGGCTCGTTCAGCTTCGACTCCGCCGAGCCGCCCAGCAGGAACACCCCGAACAGCACGAACGCCGGGAAGGTGATGGCGAACAGCTTCAGCCAGTACTGGAACGCCTGCACCAGCGTCACGGCGCGCAGCCCGCCGCTGAGCACGCTCGCCAGCACCACCGGAAGCAGCACCAGCACCCCGGCCCACGCCGGCAACTCCGCGATCACCGAGAAGGTCAGCCCCGCCGCCTGGAACTGCGGCACCAGGTACATCCACCCGATCACCAGCACCAACGCCGTGGTCAGCCCGCGCAACCGCGGCGAATCCAGCCGCACCACCGCGAAGTCCGGGACCGTGTAGGCACCGGATCGGCGCAGCGGCGCGGCGATGAACAGCACCACCGCCAGATAGCCCGAGGCGAACCCGATCGGGTACCAGAGCGCGTTCGACCCGTCCTTGAGGATCAGGCCCGCGACCCCCAGGAACGAGGCCGCCGACAGGTACTCACCGGAGATCGCCGCCGCGTTGCGCTCCTCCCGCACCAGCCGCCGCGCGCGGTGCAGGTCCGAGGTCGTGCGGGCGCGGCTCGACCCCCAGGCGCCGATCGCGAAGGTCGCCACCACCACGACGGCGATCGCTGCCCACGCCAAGAGGACCGAGCTCTCCGGCATCGAGGCCACCGCTCACCGCTCGATCATGTGCAGGAAGTCCCGTTCGTGCCGCGCCGCGGCCCGCGAGTACCAGAAGCCGATCAGGGCCATGAAGGGGTACGGCAGCACCCCGAGCACCAGCCAGGGCAACCGGATTCCGGCGATCACCACGTCTCCCAGGGACGGCAGCGCGTAGAACAGCAGCGGCAGCGAGAACAACCCGGCCACCAGCAGTCCCGTCATCAGCAGCGCGCTCCGCATCTGGGCGCGCACCAGGTAGCGGACCAGCACCTCCCCGACGCTGGTCTGCTCCTCCAGCTCGACGATCGTGCGGGCCACCGGTCGCGTGCGGCGCCGATCGGACAGCACCACGCGCTGCCTGCGGGGACGGCGGCCGCCGGACGGGCTCGACGACTGCTGCTCGGCGGTCATGCCTGCCGTCTCATCCCTGCGACCCCCAGCCCTGCCGGGGCGCCCGAACCAGGCGGTCCTTGAGCTCGCGGGTGTGCCGCCTGCTGACCGGCAGCTCCTTGGGCTCACCGCCCCCGAGCAGCACCGAATAGCCGGACGACGACATCCGCAGCTCGCTGACCAGCGACATCGACACCAGGTAGGAGCGGTGGATGCGGATGAAGTTCGCATCCGCCCAGCGCTCCTCCAGCTGCGCCAACGGGATCCGCACCAGGTGCGATCCGCCGTCGGTGGTGTGCAGCCGCGCGTAGTCGCCCTGCGCCTCCACCCAGCGCACCGTCTTGCGGGACACCATCTTCGTCGTCCCGGCGAGTTCCACGGGGATCACCTCGTCCTCGTCGGCGGCGGGGTGTTCCGCGGCCGCGGCATCGGATCGGCCTCCGGCGGCGCGTTCGGCCTTGGTGCGCTCGATGTTGCGCAGCGCCCGGTCGACCCGGTCGGCGTCGGCCGGCTTCATGATGTAGTCCAGCGCGCCCACCTCGAACGCTTCGAGGGCGTTCTCCTCGTGGCCGGTGATGAACACCAGCGAGGGCGGCTGCTTGAACGCGTTGAGCACCCGGGCCAGCTCCATGCCGCTGAGCCCGGGCATGGACACGTCGGCGAACACGCCGTCCACGACGGACTCCCCGCCATCGCGGGACCGGAGCTGGTCGTCGCTGCGCAGCAGCCGCAGCGCCTCGGCCGCGTCGAAGGCGAGCAGCACCTTGCTCACGCGCGGGTTGTTCTCGAGCAGGAACTTCATCTCGTCCAGCCCGGCCATCTCGTCGTCGACCGCCAGCACCACGAGTCCCGAGGTGCCGTCCCGACCGCTCGCGTCCGGTTGAATACTCACAGTAATGCCTATCCTGCCGCGCCCGGCGGCGCACTGTCCACGATCAGATCTCCGGCGGTGGCACCGCGACGCGCGTTCGCGGGGTTCCGGCCGGTCGGCGCGGCATCGTTCGAGCGAGGGGCCGCGGAAGCCGCCGATTCGATCATTGTGGCCGCACCAGGCCGAGCGACGCAGGGCTTGCCGCGGGAAGCGCTCCAGTGAAGTGCGTCACGCCGTCCGATCAACGTACGTCGTGCGGCCGGACGCGCGGGCGGCGGGGTGGGCGGAGCGCGGCGGTGCCGACGACCTCCCGGAGACCGGCACCACCACGGACCCGGCCGGGGAAGCGGTTCGGTCAGAGGCCGAAGCGGGACCAGTGGGCGCGCTGTTCCAGCGCGTCCACCAGCGAGGCCGCCGAGGCGCCGAGCCGGGCTCCGGGCGCGCCCGCGCTGATCCGGGCCAGCAGCGGCTTGCGGGGTTCGACGTCGACGACGTGCGCCTTCGGGAACCGCTCCTTGACGATCCCGCGCAACGTGCCGAGCCCGTCGACCAGCCCGAGCTCCTTCGCCCGCTCCCCGGTCCACACCTCTCCGGTGAACACGTCCGCGCCGGTGGCGATCCGGTCACCGCGCCGCTCCCGGACCCAGCCGGTGAACTGCCCGTGCAGCTCGTCCTGCAGGCCCCGCAGCCAGCGCACGTCCTCGTCCTTCTCCGGGCTGAACGGGTCCAGCCGGACCTTGTTCTCCCCCGCGGTGTGCACCCGGCGCTCGACGCCGAAGCGCTCCAGCAGGCCGCTGAGCCCGAACCCGGAGCTCACCACGCCGATCGAGCCGACCAGCGAGGTGCGGTGCGCGTAGATCTCGTCGGCGGCGCAGGCCAGCCAGTACCCGCCCGAGGCGGCCACGTCCTCGCAGAACGCCAGCACCGGCACCTTCTTCTCGGCGGCCAGCCCGCGGATCCGGTCGGCGACCAGCGCCGACTGGGTGGGCGCCCCGCCCGGGGAGTTGATCGAGAGCATCACCGCGGACAGCCGGTCGTGGGCGAACGCCCTGGTCAACGCGGATTCCACGGTCTGCATCGAGATCGTTCCGCGGCTGACCGGGCCCGGCGTCGGCGTGATCGTGCCGTGCAGCTTGACCACCGCGACCACCGGCCCGCGCTCCGCCCGCTCGGCCAGCTTGGGCGGCAGCTTCGAGGTGAGCTTGCCGGTGATGACGTCGGTCAGCTTCTGCGGGGCGTTGGCGTTCATGCCACGACGTTACCGGCTCGCGAGCGGGCGGCGGTCGATCCCGGACGACCGGTCAGCGGCCCGGCGAGGCGGCCGGGGAGGGCTCGTCGAAAGCGGCCACCGGCAGCGGCAGCACTCCCGGTGCGAACTTCGGCACCCGCATGATCACCTTCATGCCTGCGTCCTCCGCGGTCTCCACGACCAGGCCGTAGTCGTCCCCGAAGGTCGCCCGCATCCGGTTGTTGATGTTGCCGAGCCCCACGTGCGCGCCGGTCAGGTGCGCGTTGGCCAGCTCCGCGTCCAGCCGGTTCGGGTCCATCCCGATCCCGTCGTCGTCCACGCTGATCAGCGCTTCGGAGCCGCGGTCCTCGGCGACCACCGACACCGTGCCGCCGCCGGGCTTGGTCGCCAACCCGTGCCGCACCGCGTTCTCCACCAGCGGTTGCAGCGCCAGGAACGGCACCACCACCGGCAGCACCTCCGGCGCGATCTTGAGCTGCACCTTGAGCCGGTCCGGGCCGAAGCGCGCCCGCTCCAGGATCAGGTACCGGTCGATGTTGCGGATCTCGTCGGCCAGCGTCGTGTAGAGCCCGGTCGAGCGGAACGAGTAGCGGGTGAAGTCGGCGAACTCCATCAGCAGGTCGCGGGCCTGCTCCGGGTCGTTGCGGATCTGCGAGGAGATGGTGTTGAGCGCGTTGTAGATGAAGTGCGGGGAGATCTGCGCGCGCAGCGCCCGCACCTCGGCGTGCGCCAGCTTCTCCTTCGACTCCTGCAGCTCGGCGAGCTCCAGGTGCGTGGAGACGTGGTGGGCGACCTCGCTGGCCGCGCGCAGCAGCCGCTTCCGGTCCCCGCCGCTGATGATCACCAGCGCGCCCCGGATCTCGCCGGAGACCTCCAGCGGCACCACCACGCCGTAGCGCATCAGGCACGGCCGCTGGTCGCAGAGCAGATCGGTGTGGTCGACGTACTCCCGCTTGCCGTCGCGCAGCGCGATCTCGATCTTGCCGCGCAGGTCCGCGTAGTGCTCGTTCGCATCCCCGTCCCAGCTCAGCAGCGTGCCGTCGGCGTCCACCACTCCCACGGCCACGCAGGACAGCAGTTCGCGCAGGTGCGGCGCGGTCTTGTCGGCGGACTCCTGGGTCATGCCCGCGCGGAGGAACGGCGCGGCGCCCGTCACGTGGTGCAGTGCCGTCAGCATCGCGTCCTCCACCGAGGTGCTCACCCGGCGGGAGCGGCACAGCAGCACGAACATCCCGAGCACGGCGAGGGCGGCGAGGGCGGTGAGCACGGTCCGCTCGGTCAACAGCTCCGGCACCGCACCAGTATTCTGCCCCGGCCCGCGCGGAATCAAGAAGACAGCGCCGGGTAGACGAATGCGCTCGGTGAACGGTCGCTGCGCCCCCGGTCCGAAGCCCGCCGCGCCGGGCGCCCGCTCACTTCAGCAGCCGCGACATCCGGCGGTCGGCCAGCGGCCGGCCCCCGGTCTGGCAGGTCGGGCAGTACTGCAGCGAGCGGTCCGCGAACGACACCTCCCGCACCAGGTCGCCGCACACCGGGCACGGCAGCCCGGTTCGGCCGTGCACCCGCAGCCCGGAGCGCTTCTCCGCCTTCAACCGCGCCGCGTCCTGGTGTTCGGAGCGCCGCACCGCGTCCTCGAGCACCTCGCGCAGCGCGGCGTGCAGCCGCCGGACCGCCGGCTCGTCCAGCCGGCCCGCGGTCGCGAACGGCGAGAGCCGGGCGCGGTGCAGGACCTCGTCGGAGTAGGCGTTGCCGACCCCCGCCAGCCGGGACTGGTCGGTGAGCACCGTCTTGATCCGCTCGGTGCGCCCCGCCAGCACCTCGGCGAACCCGGGCTCCGAGATCTCCAGCGCGTCCGGGCCCAGCTTCGCCACGCCGGGGACCTCGGCCGGGTCGCGCACCACCCAGGCGGCGAGCCGCTTCTGGGTGCCCGCCTCGGTCAGGTCGAAGCCGGGGCCGCCGAGGTGCACCCGCAGCGCGATCGGTCCGCGACCGGGTTTCGGCGGCGCGGACGGCAGCGCGTCGGACCAGCGCAGCCAGCCGGCCCGCGCCAGGTGCACGACCAGGTGCAGGCCGTCGCAGTCCAGGTCGAGGTGCTTGCCGAACCGGCCCGCGCCGGTGACCGCCCGGCCGTGCAGCGCGGTGTGCAGCGGATCGGTGGTCTTGAGGACGCTCAGCGAGGCGACGTCCACGCGCGCGACCTCGCGGCCCGCGGCGTGCTCCCGCAGGTGCCGCGCCAACGCCTCGACTTCGGGCAGCTCGGGCACCGCTCCAGGATGCCAGGATCAGCGGGTCGCCGACGGCTCGACCGGGGAGCGGTTCACTCGGTGGGCTGCAACGACCCGTTCATGTCGGGTTCGGCGTAGAGCTCGATCTGCCGGGCGATCTTCGCGGTCTCCTGGCGGACGTTGAGGAAGCCGCGCTGCACGCCGACCCAGCGCTCCGGCTGGTGCTCCTCCTCGCCCGGGGTCTCGGCGATGATCGTCCACGGCCGGTGCAGCAACCAGCGGACCGGGAAGAACAGCGCGATCGCGATCAAGGCGAGGATCAGCCAGATCGGCACGTACACGCCCGGGGGCGTCCACAGCACGAACGTCGTGGCCAGCACCAGCAGCACCCCGAACATGAGGATCGCGGGCCCCGCACCACCGTTCACGTCGTGCTCGAAGTCGTCCCCCGCGATCGGGTTGGACCACTCCAGGCTGGACCGCACCGTCCACAGCCGGCCGTCGGAGCCCCGCACCACCCGGTTCATCGTCGCCTCCTCGCCCGGCGCCGGGCGTTCTTGGTTCGGTCGTGCTGCCACCGCACGGCGCGGCGCGCCGTCACCGAGCGTGCCGACACGGTATCGCCCCCGCCATCGGCCTCGCGGGTGAAACTCGGCGGCACCCGACCATTGTCGATCACACCGGCCGGATGGACCAGCCCCGCTCCCCGGAGCGCGCATCGCGGCAGGCCGGGACCGCGAGCGACCTCTCGACGACCCCCCGCGAACGCGGACCGGACGATGGGCTACAGTGTTCCCAACAGCGCTTCGAGGGGCGCGAAGATCACTCCGGTGATCGGATCGGTCCTCGGCTCTGATGCGGATGTAGCGCAGCTGGTAGCGCATCACCTTGCCAAGGTGAGGGTCGCGGGTTCGAGTCCCGTCATCCGCTCAAACGAAGGCCCCGCCGGTTTCCGGCGGGGCCTTCTTCGTGTTCGGGGCCCGCACCCCTCACTTCTGAACAGCCGCTCGCGGTGACGCCGTCGGCGATCTTGGACTAGACCAACTGGAGTCAAGGTCTGGACCACTGGCGGCCGGTCTGCAACTCTCATGTTGCCCGGAACGGAGCTATTAAGCCAGATGAGTGAGAAGTAATTTTGCGGCACCGATCCAGAAAGGAGCACTCATAATGCTCAGAAAACGTGTTAAAAGCACGATCGGTATTGCGGCACTGAGCATCGCCGGCTTGGCATTACCGGTTTTCACCTCGGGAGTCGCGAACAGCCACGGATTCGTCCAGAGCCCGGCCAGCCGCCAGGAGGCCTGCTCCAACGGCGCGCTGAGCGACTGCGGCGCGATCCAGTGGGAGCCGCAGAGCGTCGAGGGCCCGAAGGGCTTCCCCGAGGCCGGTCCCGCCGACGGCGGCATCTGCTCCGCGGGCCTGGAGCAGTTCTCCGAGCTGGACGACCCGCGCGGCGGCGAGTGGCCGACCACCGACGTGACCGCTGGCCAGGACTTCCAGTTCCAGTGGAAGATCACCGCGGCGCACTCCACCACGTCGTTCCGCTACTACGTGACCAAGGACGGCTGGGACCCGACCAAGCCGCTCTCGCGGGAGCAGCTCGAACCGGCTCCGTTCATCGACGTGGACTACGGCGGGGAGCAGCCGCCCAACACCTACACGCACACCGGCGCGATGCCCGAGGGCAAGACCGGCAAGCACGTGATCCTGGGTGTCTGGGACATCGCCGACACGTCGAACGCGTTCTACTCCTGCGCGGACGTGAACTTCGGCT